>CAZTJX010000055.1:0-9330 GCA_964613755.1 uncultured Demequinaceae bacterium
TACGCCAAGGCGCTCGGCCTCGACGTCCTTGATGAGAACGGCAAGGCCCGGGTCGTCACCATGGGCTCGTACGGGCTCGGCGTGACGCGCGTCGTCGCCGTGCTCGCTGAGCTGAACAATGACGAGCTCGGGCTGAAGTGGCCCGCCCACGTGTCGCCCTATCAGGTCCACGTCGTCGCGACGAGCAAGGACGACGCGGTCTACGTCGCGGCCGAGGGAATCGCGGAAGCCCTCGAGACTCTCGGAATCGAGGTCTGCTACGACGATCGTCGCCAAGCGTCGCCCGGGGTCAAGTTCAAGGACGCCGAGCTCATCGGTGCCCCGTTCATCGTCGTGGTGGGCAAGGGCCTCGCCGCCGGGACGGTCGAGATCCGTGATCGCCGTGCCGGGACGATGGAAGAGGTGGCGGTCGCCGGGGCCGTTGCTACCGTCGCCGAGCATGTGCGAGCGGCACTGGCGGGCGCCGAAAGCTAAGCGGCCGACTAGGTCCCCGGGAGGATGACGCCGGGTAGGGGGTCGGCATCTGTGGGCGTCGCGCCCGGCCACAACAGAGACTGGACCAGGGCGTCGTAGGCACCTGCCAGCAGCCATCCTCTGTCCCCGAGGCCCGACGATCCGCCCTGCGCGGCCTCGAAGAACACCGTGACGTACCGGTCCGAGATTCCCGCCTCGGTGACGCGGGCGAACGCCGCCATCGCGTCGTCGCCGTCGAGGTCCTCGTGTTCGATGACGTATGCGGGGACCCGAGGATCGGCCACCGCGACGGCGACGAGTTCGTCGGCCCTGTGTTCGTGGATTCGTGAGCGGGCGAGCGCCTGTGTCCTGGCGTCGCCAGAGGAACGGGCGGCGATCACTTCGTAGGCGTAGGCGGCGTAGTCGTGGGCGACGATGATTCCCTCGAGGGTCGCGGCGTCAAGCCCCGTCGAGGCTGGAACCAGCTCCGCGAAGGGAGCGCCCACCATGAGCCGCTCGGCCGCGAGGGGTGCGGATCCGGCCGCGATGGCGTCCTGGTACGCGCCCACGGCAAGCGCCACCGCGTGGCTGAGGCCGATCGAGGCGAGCAGGAGTGCGAGGTCGGGGTCGTCCGCGATGAGGGCCGAGGCGAGGTCGGCGTCGCGCGCGTCCGCGGCGGCCCTCGTCAGGGACTTGTTCTGTGGCACCGAGGCAGGGGAGGCAGAGGGGCTCGCGGACGGGGTCGCATTCGGGAACGGGACGTATACGCCACCGAGTGCGTCAAGGTGGGGGGTGGTGAACGCGATCTCTGCTTGCACAAACCCCGCATAGCCTGCGGTCCCTACGCCGACATCCTCAAGGGCGAGGGCATCGATGACTCCGGCCTCGGACTGCGCCGCGCTCTCGCGGAGTTGCTCGTACTGATCCGGCGAAGGTGTAACGATAGGGAGAGTCTCCCTGCGCAGGTTGCATCCCGTGAGGGAAGCAAGAATGAGCGCGCCAACGGCGACTCCCGCTGCGCTTCGACGTACGATCCCCATGCGCGCCATCATTACACGATCGCACGCCTCGCCCTAGACTGGTGGACAACTTCAGAAGCGGCGCGCACCTGGTGCGGGGGGGAGGCGGGTCCATGGACATCGATCTCGCCGCCCTTCGCGGACTCGAGAAGGAACGCGATATCTCCTTCGACGTTCTGATCGATGCGATCGAACAGGCGTTGCTCTCTGCGTATCACAAGACCCCTGGTGCCCACCGGCAAGCCCGCGCCGTCATCGACCGCTCCACGGGGAAGGTAACCATCCTCGCGAGAGAGGATCCCGAGCCCGAGTCGGAGGTCGACCCCGAATCCCTCCCGGAGTTCGACCACACCCCGACGGACTTTGGCCGCATCGCGACGGCGACCGCCCGCCAGATCATCATCCAGCGCCTCCGACAGGCAGGAGATGATCACGTGCTCGGCGAATTCGCGGGCCGCGAGGGGCACCTCGTGTCGGGCGTGATTCAGCAAGCGGCCGATCCCAAGAACGTTCATGTGCAACTCGGAGACGTCGAGGCTCTCCTGCCCCAGCACGAGCAGGTGCCCACAGAGACGTATGCCCATGGCGAGCGCATTCGCGGATACGTGCTCGACGTCGGGCGCGGCATGAAGGGCCCGTCGATCACGCTCTCGCGCACGCACCCTGGTCTCGTGAGGAGGCTCTTCGAGCTCGAGGTTCCGGAGATCGCGGACGGAACCGTGGAGATCATGGCGCTCGCGCGCGAGGCGGGGCACCGCTCCAAGGTCGCGGTGCGCGCGACGGTAGCGGGAGTGAACGCCAAGGGCGCATGTATCGGCCCCATGGGGGCACGGGTCCGCGCCGTGATGGCGGAACTGAGGGACGAGAAGATCGACATCGTCGACTGGGATGAGGACCCTGCGACCTTCGTTGGACACGCGCTCTCGCCCGCCCGCGTCGTCTCCGTGACCGTTGTCGATCCGATCGCCAGGGCGGCACGCGTGGTCGTGCCCGACTACCACCTATCGCTCGCGATCGGCAAGGAAGGCCAGAACGCCAGGCTTGCCGCCCGCTTGACGGGCTGGCGCATCGACATCCGGTCGGACGAAGCCCCCGAAATCCCCGGAGCGCAGGGCGCGCGCCCGTAGGGGCACGACCGTGCGCCCGTACGGGCTACACTGATGACGCCGAGAAATCCGTCTCGCGTTATCGACGCCGGACCGTTGAGCCCTCGGGGCCCAGTCAGGACGTGCGTCGGATGTCGCGAACGGGCGCCTCGGTCGGACCTTGTGCGACTGGTCGTGAGCGATGGAAACGCCGTGATCGACGAGGCGCAGAGCATGCCAGGTCGGGGAGTTTACCTGCACCCCACCCTGGAGTGCTGGGACCGGGCGCGCCAGAGGCGAGCCATCGGGAGGGCCCTGCGCCAGCCCGAGGCGAGTCTTGACGCGCTGCTTCCGGACGTTAGCGGGAACGCCGACGAACCGGGGGCACCGGTCACGTGGCCGCCAACCGTACCCAACCGTCGAAAGATCGGGAACCATCCCATGAGCTCACGATGAGTACAGCACCATGAGTTTCGCTCACTAACGATGGTTCGGCCCTGCCTCGGTCGAACCGAGACAGGAGAGTTGTGGCAAAGCCCCGCGTTCACGAGATCGCGAAAGAGCTCGGAGTCCCGAGCAAGGACCTCATCGCGAAGTTGATCGAGATGGGCGAGTACGTCAAGGGACCGTCCTCGACGCTCGAAGCCCCGGTCATCCGCAAGGTCCGCGACGCCTTCCCCGCGCCCAAGAAGGCGCCCGCCAAGGAAGAGTCTGCGAAGCCCGCGGCCAAGAAGTCGCCCCCATCCAAGGCCGCAGTTGTTCCAAAGCCCGAGCAGGCACCGCCCGCGAAAGAACCCCCGGCCGAGTCCGGGCCCGCCGCTCACCCCGGTGCGGCGCACAGTCCGTTCGGCCACCCCGACGCGCCCGCGACGGACGCTACTGCGACAACGCCAGAACCCGAGGCATCCGCGTCCGCGGGAAAGACCCCCGCGGCCAGCGAGACAGACGCCTCGGGAGGCGATTCCAGTGCGCCCGACGCCGCGCCACGTCCCCGCCCGCGCCCCGGTGGGAACAATCCCTTCGCCGCGCCGCGTCCCCGCCCGCGCCCCGGTGGCAACAACCCGTTCCAGGCGCCTCGCTCGACGCGTCCCGCTTCTGCGGGAGGACCAAGCGCCGCAGGTGCTAGGGGTCCGGCTTCGGGACCAGGCGCCGGACCTCGTGGGCCACGGCCCGCGGGAGCCGGAGCCCCGGCAGGCCGTAGCCCGGGAGCGCCAGGAGGAGCACCCGGTCGCGGTCGCGGCGCCCCCGGCGGAGGATTCACTCCGGGATCGAGGCCAGCATCGGGTAGCCGTGGCCGAGGGGGAGGCACCGCAGGCGCCTTCGGACGCGCGGGAGGGCGACCCGTTCGCGGTCGCAAGAGCAAGCGCGCCAAGCGCCAGGAATATGAGCAGCAGCAGGCGCCATCGATCGGTGGCGTCCAGGTCCCGCGCGGGGACGGCACCACGCCGATCCGCCTGCGGCGGGGCGCAACGCTGAGCGATTTCGCCGACAAGATCGATGTCAATCCCGCGTCGCTCGTGACCGTCCTCTTCCACCTGGGAGAGATGGCTACCGCGACGCAGTCGCTCGATGAGGGCACCTTCGAGACTCTCGGCGCGGAGCTCGGCTACAAGGTGCAGATTGTGTCTCCAGAGGAGGAGGATCGCGAACTCCTTGAGGACTTCAACATCGACCTCGACGCGGAACTCGCCGCGGAGACGGACGAGGAGCTCGAGGTTCGACCCCCGGTCGTCACCGTCATGGGACACGTCGATCACGGAAAGACGCGGTTGCTCGACGCGATCCGCAAGTCTGACGTCATCTCGGGCGAGGCCGGTGGGATCACCCAGCACATCGGCGCCTACCAGGTGCATCACGAGCACGATGGCGCCATGCGCGCGATCACGTTCATCGACACCCCCGGTCACGAGGCGTTCACCGCCATGCGTGCGCGAGGCGCGCGCGTCACGGACATCGCGATCCTCGTGGTCGCGGCGGACGACGGCGTTATGCCTCAGACGATCGAGGCGTTGAACCACGCCCAGGCGGCGGACGTGCCGATCGTTGTCGCGGTGAACAAGATCGACAAGGAGGGGGCCAACCCCGACAAGATCCGCCAACAGTTGACCGAGTACAACCTCGTGAGCGAGGAATACGGCGGCGACACGATGTTCGTCAATGTCTCCGCCCTCAAGGGCGAAGGCGTCAACGAGGTCCTCGAGGCGGTTCTCCTCACGGCGGACGCCGGACTCGACCTTCGCGCCAACCCTCACAAGGATGCGCGCGGCGTCGCCGTTGAAGCGCACCTCGACAAGGGTCGAGGTGCGGTGGCGACCGTCCTCGTGCAATCCGGAACGCTTCGCGTCGGCGATTCGATCGTCGCGGGGACGGCCCATGGCCGGGTTCGCGCGATGTTCGACGAGCACGACCAGCCGATCGAGGAGGCCACACCCGCACGTCCCGTCATGGTGCTCGGACTCCAGTCCGTGCCGCGCGCGGGAGACTCGTTCCTCGTCGCGGACGACGAGCGGACGGCGCGACAGATTGGCGAGAAGCGAGAAGCGGCCGACCGGGCCGCGCAGCTCGCGAAGCGCCGCAAGCGCATCAGTCTTGAGGACTTCACCGAAGCCCTCGCGGCCGGCAAGGTCGACACACTCAACCTCATCATCAAGGGTGACGTTTCCGGTGCCGTCGAGGCGCTTGAGGACGCGCTCGTGGCGATCGACGTGGGAGCCGAGGTCGATCTCAGGGTCATTCACCGCGGCGTCGGCGCCGTCACCCAGAACGATGTCAACCTCGCGACCGTGGACAACGCGATCATCCTCGGCTTCAACGTGCGCCCTGCCGAGCGTGTTCAGGAACTCGCGGATCGCGAGGGTGTGGACATGCGCTTCTACTCGGTCATCTACCGGGCGATCGAGGACATCGAGGCCGCCCTCAAGGGGATGCTCAAGCCCGAGTTCGTGGAGAATGCAACGGGTTCGGCCGAGATCATGGAGATCTTCCGCTCCTCGAAGTTCGGCAATATCGCCGGGTGCATGGTGCGGTCCGGAACGATCCGCCGAAACGCCAAGGGGCGACTCAGCCGCGAAGGTGCCGTCGTTGCGGAGGTCTCGATCGATACCCTGCGCAGGTTCAAAGATGACGCGACCGAGGTCCGTGAGGGCTTCGAATGCGGAATCGGGCTGGGCAAGATGAACGATCTTCAGGTTGGGGATCTCATCGAGACCTACGAATTGGTTGAGGTTCCCAGAACCTAATGGCGGATTCAGCGCGTGCCTTGAGGGTCGCGGGGACGATCCAGAGGGTCGTCGCCCGCGCGCTCGAGGCGGAGATTAAGGATCCGCGACTGGGTTTCGTGACCGTGACGGACGTCCGCGTCACGGGCGATCTCCAGCACGCGACGATCTTCTACTCCGTTTACGGGGACGAGTCCGCACGCACCGACACCGCCGCGGCACTCGCGTCGGCCAGCGGGCGACTGCGCTCGCTTGTGGGAGGCGAGCTCGGGATCCGGCTCACGCCAAGCCTCGAGTTCGTGCTCGACGCGATCCCTGAGACGGCAGCGAGCCTCGTGAAGGCTCTAGACGAGGCGAAGCTCCGGGACGAAAAGTCCGCGACGATGCGCGAGGGCGCGGTCTACGCGGGTGATGCCGATCCATACCGACACGTACGCGGCGATGACGGCGACGCGGATGACGGCGACGACGAGTAGCGGCTCCGTCGCGGGGTTCGTCGTCGTGGACAAGCCCGCAGGGTGGACGTCCCACGATGTCGTCGCGCGAATGCGCCGCCTGGCTGGCACCAGGAAGGTCGGGCACGCAGGCACGCTCGATCCCATGGCGACCGGCGTGCTCGTCGTGGGGATCGGCCAGGCGACACGACTCCTGTCGTTCGTCACGGCCGCCGACAAGGCCTACGACGCCACGATCCGACTCGGCGTGATGACCGTGACGGACGACGCCGAGGGCGAGGTGACGGAGCGGACGGACGCCTCCGCCGTCACACCGGAGGAGATTGCCGGGGCGGTCGCTGTCTTGACGGGAGACATCGAGCAGGTCCCGAGCTCCGTGAGCGCGATCAAGGTCGACGGGAAGCGCTCGTACGCGCGAGTGCGTGCGGGAGAGGACGTGCAGCTCAAGGCGCGGCCCGTGACGGTCGGCAGCTTCGAAACCGGCGAGGCGCGCGCGGGCGTCGACGAGGGCGTGCCCTACCTCGACCTCGACATCACGGTCACCGTCTCGTCGGGAACCTACGTACGGGCGTTGGCCCGCGACCTCGGAGCGGCGCTCGGAGTAGGGGGGCACCTCACCACGCTGCGCCGCACACGCGTCGCGGGCTTCACCCTCGCCGACGCGACCGAACTCGAGGAGCTCTCCGCCGACGTCGAAGCGGGGCGACCCCTCACCCCCATTCCGCTCGCGGATGCCGCGATCGGCGCGCTTCCCTCGCGAGCCGTCTCGGCAGACGATGCTACGAACCTGGGGTTCGGGCGCCGCATCCCGCGCGATCCGAGTGACGGGGACGCCACTGCCGCGCGGCCGCTCGCCCTTCTTGGTCCCGGCGGCGAGCTCGTGGCGCTTGCCGTCACGGACGGGGCGACGCTTCGCCCGCTGGCGGTGTTCGCCGCCGATACTATGGGCGCACCATGATCCTCCCCTCCCGCGCGGGCGCAGCGTTTGCGGACGTGGCGTCCGAAGGCGCCGAGTGGGGAAGAGCGACGCCCGCGAGCGCAGCGCCTGGAGGCGCGACGCGATGACGGAGATCTGGCGTTCCCTCGCCGAGGTTCCTGCGGACTTTGGCCCCACGGTCGTCACGCTGGGAAACTTCGATGGCGTGCACAAGGGGCACCAGGCGGTCCTCGGCACGCTCGTGACCGATGCGCGGAAGGTGGGACTGCGCTCCGTCGCTGTCACCTTCGATCCCCATCCGCAGGCAGTCCACCGCCCCGAGGATCCCCCCACCCTCATCACGGGGATCGATGACCGCATCGAGCGGCTTGCGGCGACGGGGCTCGATGGCGTGGTGGTCATCCACTACACGCTCGAGTTCGCGCGCCAGACTCCGGAGGAGTTCGTGCGTTCGTGTTTCGTCAAGGGGCTACGTGCCGCAACGGTGGTGATTGGGCACGACACCACGTTCGGGTGGGGCAACGTGGGTCACGCGGACACGATGCGTGAACTCGGCGTTCAGATGGGCTTCGATGTGGAAGTGGTCGAGTGGGCTGGCCCGTCCAATGGGACGGAACGCCGGTGGTCGTCGACCTGGGTACGGGAGTTGCTCGAGGGCGGCGACGTCGTCGGCGCGGCGCGCGTGCTTGGGCGTCCTCACCGGCTCCGGGGGGAGGTCGTTCTCGGCGAAGGCAGGGGCCGCGAGATCGGATTCCCGACCGTGAATCTCGCGGTCGACGCGGGAATGATTCCCGCGCACGGCGTATACGCAGGTCGCTTCACCATCGTCGACCCGGGGTCGAGTGTGGACGCGCCTACCCTCGTCGACGTGCCGCTCGATGCGGCGGTGAGCCTCGGCGTCAACTCCACCGTCGGCGGCACGGAGTTCCGCGTCGAGGCACACCTGATCGACCGTGCGGGGCTCGATCTCTACGGTGCGCGCGGCGCGCTCGATCTTCTAGAACGTAGGCGCGACATGCGGAACTTCGGCTCGGTCGAGGCGCTATCCGCGGCCCTGGCCGAGGACGTTGCGTGGTGTCGTGGGGTGCTCGGAACCTCCTAGGCCCGGGCGCTCAGACCTCGCGGACGCGCCACCCACGTGCTCCCCCGCAAGGCCGCCCCCTATCGCGCTGGTACGATTGCAGCCGCCGTGAAACGGCCGCGGACTGGAGTGCCCCGGAGAACAGGCCCGGGTGCGCCGCGCAGCGAACGAGAAGGAGCAGCAATGCCGCTTGAGCCCGAAGTGAAGAAGACCATCATGACCGAGCACGCGACGAGCAAGGACGACACGGGTTCGCCCGAGGTCCAGATCGCCCTTCTCACGCGCCGCATCACCGATATCAACGAGCACCTCAAGGTCCACAAGCACGACCACCACTCGCGCCGCGGCCTTCTCCTGCTCGTGGGCAAGCGTCGCCGCCTCCTTGGCTATCTCCAGAAGGTGGACATCAACCGCTACCGCGCGATCATCGAGAAGCTCGAACTCCGCCGCTAGACGAGGAGAGGCGTCACGCCTCCGAACGAAGCCCGGCCAGCATCGCCGCGATCCACTCGGCGAAGAGGGCCGGGCTTTCGTGTTGCACGAAGTGGCGCGCGCCCGGCAGCGTCGCGACGTCGTACCCGGCGATCGAGCTCATGGTCTCGGCGGCGCGGTGGCGGACGGGCGGAGAGAGTGAGCCAACGGTGACGAGGACGGGGCCCTGCCCGTCACGAGCGGGCACGGGCTCAAGAATGCGGAACATCGCGAAGTCGCGGCCGACGGCGTCCGTGTCGCCGAGCATCGAGGAGTCCCAAGAGTCGCCGTAGGCGGCCGTCGCGAGAGCGCGGGCCCCTCCACGGGCGTACGCGGTGACGAGGGGTGCGAGCAGTTCGGGCACGAGTCGTCCGGCCGCCGGCTCGTGGGCGAGTCCGCCCGCGATCTGCACCTCGGAGGCCGCGAGGGCGAGGCAGAGAGCCCCGCCGCCCCCTGCCCCTACGACGAGCGCGCCCTCGGCCATCGGAGCGAGCCACGCCGTCTCCGAGACGATGTCTCCCGTACTCGGGCGATCGGGGCTGATCACCTCGGGAGCGTCGGGCAGGTTCTTGAGGATGTCGACCACTGGGTTCCACACCGCGCCGGTCGTG
>CAZTJX010000056.1:0-508 GCA_964613755.1 uncultured Demequinaceae bacterium
TTTGGCCGTGGCCCCAACCGCCCGGCACTCCGCCAGGGGCTTTCTCCGTGCTGTCTCTCCCAGCGTCGCTACCCCAACGCGAGATCCCTGATTGGCGAACGAGGCTCACGCTTCCGTGGCGAAGCGCGTGTGGCAGGTTAGCCGCCCGGCCGCACGAGCCCCGTCTCGTAGGCGATCACGACGGCTTGGACGCGGCCGCGGGCGCCGAGCTTGGCGAGCACCCGGCCCACGTGCGCCTTGACCGTGGGCTCGGCGAGGAAGAGCTCGCCGCAGATCTCCTGATTCGTGCGACCGCGCGCCATGAGCACCAGCACCTCGCGCTCGCGGTCCGTGAGGTTCTCGAGCCCCGCGCCGTCGTTCTCCGCGGGCAGGGACACCGCAAGGTGGTCGATCAGGCGCCGCGTCGCGGAGGGAGCGAGGACGGCGTCGCCGTCGTGGACCCGGCGGATCGCAGCGAGAAGTTCTTCGGGCGGCGCGTCCTTGAGCAGGAAACCGCTCGCGCCCGCCT
>CAZTJX010000056.1:518-9295 GCA_964613755.1 uncultured Demequinaceae bacterium
TTGATCGCGGCAACCACGTACTCGTCGAGGTCGAAGGTGGTGAGGATGATGATGCGCGCGGCCGTACTCCCCGCGAGGGCCTCCGTCGCCGTGAGCCCGTCCATGCCGGGCATGCGCACATCCATGAGCACCACGTCGGTCGGTATCGTGGTGAGCGCCGCGACGGCGTCCTCGCCCGAACCCGCCTCGGCGACTACCTCCATGTCGTCCTGCGAGCCGATGAGCATGCGGAACCCTGCGCGCACCAGCTGCTGGTCGTCCACGACCGCCACCCGAATGGTCACGTCCCCGCCTCCCCATTCCTCGGCGTCAGCGGAAGGCGGGCGCGCACCGCGTACCCGCCACCCCGCTTGGGTCCGGCGGAGAGCGTACCGCCGAAAATCGTCGCGCGCTCGCGCATGCCCTCGATTCCCGTGCCTCCCGATCCGTGACCCGCCGCGGCACCCCGGCCATCGTCGCTCACCGTGACCTCGACGGCGTCGGCGAGCCACCGCAGCTGGACGTAGGCGGTCACCTTGGGTCCGGCGTGCTTGAGGACGTTGGTGAGTGCCTCCTGAACGACGCGGTAGACGGCGAGTCCTGCGCCGATGGGTAGCGGTCGCGGCGTCCCCGTCGTCACGTAGGAAACCTCGAGACCACCCTCGCGCACGGACGCGACGAGCGCGGGAACGTCGTCGAGGCTGGGCTGCGGGCCCAGGTCGGTTTCGGGATCGGTGTCGCGCAGCACCCCGAGGAGCCCTCGCATCTCCGTAAGGGCGGCGCGGCCCACCTCGCCGATCGTCTCGAGGGCCCGGGCGGGGGCGGTCCGGTCCTTCTTCGCCGCGAAGCGCGCCCCATCCGCCTGCGCCACGACCACCGTGAGCGTGTGCGCGACGATGTCGTGCATCTCGCGCGCGATCCGCGCTCGCTCATCGCTTGCCGCGAGCGCTCGGGTCGCGGCGGTGTCGCTCGCGTCGCTCGCTCGCTCCTGGGTCGCCCTTGCCTCCGCACGGCGCCCTCGAATCCACAGCGTGATCGCGGCGACGGTCGCCACGGCGGCGATGGTCCACGCGAGGGGCTCCATGAGACACACTGTAGAACCCCGCCCCGCAACGAGCTCGATCGGACTAGCCTCAGGAACAGGAAGTACGCAGGGAGGAGCTCGCTGTGTGGAAGTACTGGCTGAGCGGCTTGCTCTACGCGGTCGCTTTCATCATCCTCTTCGGGAGCCTCCTCCTTTCCTTCTTGGAGTATCACGCGCCCGGACTCATCCGCGCCCTACTCCATTACCTCATGCATCGCCTCCTTCGCAGGGGCAACAAACCCCGCGAGTACGCCGTCGGCGAGAAGGATCGCCTGGGCGACCGTCCCTTCTGCCCCTCCGGCTGTGACGCCAACGACGACCTGCCAGACGAGGTCATTCAGAACGAGTTCGAGGCGCACCGTGAACTCCCGAAGTTTCGCCACGTCGTTCGAACGCGATGCAAGCACGCGGGAGAGTCGGGGTTCCCCGTTCACTGCCACGACGTTCGCGAGTTGCGACTGTGGGAGCGCAACTGGTTGATGTACGGGATCCTCGCGCTGGTACGCCTGCGGCTCGGCGCGAAGAGTTGCCCCGAGTACGTCCAAGGGATACTCGCGGATCACCTGCACCCGGTCTCGGGTCCTGTCAATCACAACGTCTACTTCGTCAACGGGATCTACACCAACGCAAAGTCGGCGTCGCGCCAACGCCAGCACATCGAGGATTTCCTAGGTGACGGTTTCGACGTGCGGCTTCTGCACAATCGCATCGACCTCAGGCTCGACCCCCTGCAGCTGAGCCACGACTACACATGGGGCCTCGCGAGCTCCCCCGCGACCAAGCCGTTTCGATCTCAGCCCGCGCTCGCCGCCTACGCGATTCTCATGGATGGATTCCGTCGGGACGCGGAGGTCGCGTTCATCGGGTTCTCCGGCGGTACGCTTCAGATCGCGATGGCGATCCGTGCCTTCCGCACCGTCCCGGAGCACCAGCCCTACCTACGCCGCAAGGTCCGCGTCATCGCTGCAGGCAACATGATTCACAAGTCGTGCCACCTCGACATGTCGATGACCCTCCTGCAGTTCGAGCCGCACGTCGATCGTCAAGACCCGTTCGCACGCGCCTTCACGGGCGATACCTATACGTTCGACGACGGCCGATCCTTCGACCTCGGGATGCCGGAGTGGCGCGAGGAGATCAACATCGCGCTCTGGGCCAAGGTGGGAATGGAGCTGCTCGTTCACGACGATATCGACCGCTACCACTCGATCGAGAACAACTACGTGCGCGGCGAGCCGTGGAAGGCGCCGGGGGACAAGGCCGATCGGAAAGAGAGGCACGTCAAGTTCGACGCATTCGGAGCCGCTGCCATGCCGACGGTTCGTGCCGGCGAGGTAGTTCCCGTAGAGGGGAGCAGAAAGAAGTCGGCGAAGGCAGGAGGCGCCAAGTCCCCGAAGGCAGGTGGCGCCAAGTCCCCGAAAGCAGGTGGCGCCAAGTCCCCGAAAGCAGGTGGCGCGAAGCCCGCGAAGAGTCGGCCCCGGAAGTAGGACGGTTCCACCCGTATTCGGGGTTCCTGACGTGCGATTCCGCACTTCTGGGCGCAGGGATTTGCCCGGAAGGGTCTGGCCTGCCACGATCAGCCCATGGCCATGAGTAGCGGCACGCTAACGGTGCTGGGGACGACAATCGTCTCCGCGCTAGCGGTCGGGGTCGCGGTCGGAGCACACGCCCTCGTGGGCACTCCACACTCGGGGGTCGGCGCGGATCTTGTGATGAGCGACGATTTCTGCACGCTCATGGGTCAGACGTTGACGTTCGGTATCGACGGTGCCGCGCCGCTCGCGGACTTCTCCTCGACCATTGATGCGACATCCGACAACGAAGTGGTGGCTCTCGCGATCCTCCACGCCCAGGGCAAGCAGATGATTGACGCCGCGGGGCCCTTGGCGGAGATCGAGCGTCACGCTGCGGAGATTGTGACGAACCCCGAGTTGTCCGCCGCGTTCGAGGCGTCCGCGAAGGCGCTCGACCTGCAGGCAGAGGTTTTTGGACCGCTCGCACGCGACGCCGAGAGCACGGAGAGATTCCTTGCGCGGGTCGATGCGGCAGCGGCGAAGCCAGAGACGGAGGCGGTCAGCGCCGCGGGCGACGAGGCGAACGCCCTCATCATCGCCTACGTCGGTGCCGAGTGCGGGATATCCCTGGACGGAAAGGCCGTCGCAACGACGAAGCCGACGCTGGCGGCAGTGACACCAACGCCGGGCGTGACCAACTCTGCCACACCGGATTCCTCCCAGGCGGAGGCCGCAGCCAAGGCCGACGTCACGCAAATTGGGGAGGCCCTCACCACCATGTTCGCCGAGTGGAGCGAGGGCGACCCTCTGCCGACGGTGGACCTCGTCGACGGCTTCTACTCTGTGGACAATGGCAACGGAAGCTGGTCCGGATTCTCTGCAGCCTCGAGCGACTCGGCGATCGCGGAGCAGTTCATCGTGGGCCCGAATGATTGGTGCGTCTCGGTCACGGTGTTTGGCACAAGATCGGTGACTTACAACTACTCCTCCCTCTTCGGCTTGCTTGAGGGAACCTGCGCGTAGTCCGCGAGCGCGGCCCGGACGCAATCCGGTATGGGGTTCCTCACGTTGAGTGTCTTCGAGTTGCCGGAGCCTGTCCCGCCTGCGACGATCAGCACATGGCCACGGGGAGCGCCGCGCTGACAGTCCTGGGAACGACGATCGTCGCCGCGCTCGCGGTCGGGGCGGCGGTCGGGGTTCATTCGCTCGTGGGCGACCCGGACGACGGGCCCGGAACGGACATTGCGATGAGCGACGACTTCTGCACGCTCATGGACGAGATGATGACGTTCGCCGACGAGAAGTCGGACGCGGTGACCATCGCCTCGGTCCAGCTCTACGGGATCAACGGAGAGCCAGCAAGCCTCGATGACATCCATGCATGGGGGGAGACTATTCTGGAACTCGCCGTCGGCGCGGAATCGTACATGCGGCACGCTGCGGAGGTGGTGTCGGACCCCATCATCGCCCAGGCCTTCGAGACGTCGGCCGATGATATCGAGATCGAATTGGAGCGGCCCGCCCGCGCGGCCATCGATGCCGTTGCGGCGGACACCTATCAGGACGGAATGTCCTGGGAGGACATGAGCGCGGAAGACCAGGCGATCCTTGCAGAGGCCGACTCGGCGGAGGAGGCGATCAGCGCCTATGTCTTGAGCGAATGCGGCATCGACCTCAGTGGGGGTTCGAGCACGAGCGGCGTCGAGGCTTCCGTGAAGACGGACGTTTCGACGCTCGGCAAGGAGATCGCGACCGCATTCGTGTACTGGAGCGAGGGCGATCCACTCCCCGAGGTGAGCCTGTCGGACGGGGAGTACGGCGTTGCCACCAGTTCCGTGATCGATGGGGGGACGTCCGTCAGCACCATACACTTCAGCTCCGAATCAAGCGATCCTGCGATCGTCGAACAGGCGATCGTCAGTTCCGTCGATTGGTGCGTGTCCGTCACTGACAACGCCGCCGCGTCGCCCACGACGTACAGCTACTCCGCGCAACTCGGTCTGATGGAAGGGACCTGCGCCGCGCTCGCGGGCGGCTGACGGGCCACCCGGCCCGGTACCCTTGAGCCGTACCCACCCGCCGCCGAGGGAGCCCATGACCGTGTCCCAATCCGCCGCGCCCGTCGTCGACACCGTCGAGAACGCCGCGGCCACGCCGGATCAGTCCCAGCCTTATGCGGAACTCGGCCTCAAGGCGGACGAGTACGCGGCCATTCGCGAGATCCTCGGTCGACGCCCCACCGCGGCGGAACTCGCGATGTACTCGGTCATGTGGTCGGAGCACTGCTCCTATAAGTCCTCCAAGGTCCACCTCGCCCAGTTCGGGGAGAAGGTCACCGACGCGATGCGCGAGAAGCTCATGGTCGGCATGGGCGAGAACGCAGGTGTTGTCGATATCGGCGATGGCTGGGCTGTGACGTTCAAGGTCGAGTCGCACAACCACCCGAGCTACGTCGAGCCCTACCAGGGTGCTGCGACCGGCGTGGGCGGTATCGTGCGAGACATCCTCGCCATGGGCGCGCGCCCCATCGCCGTTATGGACGATCTGCGCTTCGGGGCCATCGATCACCCGGACACCGCGCGAGTGGTCCATGGCATCGTCGCCGGCGTCGGTGGGTACGGCAATTGCCTCGGCCTCCCGAACGTCGGCGGTAGCGCGTCGTTCGACCCCTGCTACCAGGGGAACCCGCTCGTCAACGCACTGTGCGTGGGCGCGCTTCGGCACGAGGACCTTCACCTGGCGAGCGCCGAGGGAATCGGCAACAAGGTGGTCCTGTTCGGCGCCCGTACCGGGGGCGACGGCATCGGCGGGGCGAGCATCCTCGCGTCTGAGACCTTCGAGGGCGGCGTTCCCGCGAAGCGGCCGAGCGTCCAGGTGGGCGACCCGTTCATGGAGAAGGTCTTGATCGAATGCTGTCTTGAACTCTTCTCCGCGGATGCGGTTCTTGGTATCCAGGATCTGGGCGCCGCCGGAATCTCCTGCGCGACGAGCGAGCTCGCGTCGAACGGCAGCGTCGGGATGCACGTGTGGCTCGACGACGTCCTGTTGCGCGACCCGACGCTCAATGCGGGCGAGATCCTCATGTCCGAGTCGCAGGAGCGAATGATGGCCGTCGTCGCGCCCGCGAAGCTCGACAAGTTCCTCGCGATCACGAAGAAGTGGGACATCGAGTCGTCCGTCGTCGGCGAGGTCAACGGTTCCGGACGCCTGACGATCGATCACCACGGCGAGCGCATCGTCGATGTGGACCCCCGCACCGTTGCCCACGACGGCCCCGTGTACGACCGACCCTTCGCGCGGCCGGAGTGGATGGACGGACTCCAGGCCGATTCGGCGTCGTCCCTCACACTTCCCTCGGACGGCGATGCCATGCGAGCCACGCTCCTGGCCTTCCTGGGCTCGCCAAACCTCTCGAGCCGTGACTGGATCACCCGCCAGTACGACCGCTACGTGCAAGGCAACACCGCCATGGCGCGCCCCGACGGCGCTGGCGTGATCCGCGTGGACGAGGAGACCGGGCGCGGCGTTGCCGTCGCCACGCGGTCCAACGACCGCTACGCCAAACTCGACCCCTACCAGGGTGCGCGGCAGGCGGTCGCGGCCGCCTACCGCGCGGTCGCGATCGCGGGGGCATCCCCACTCGCCGTCACGGATTGCCTCAACTTCGGAAGCCCCGAGGATCCCGACTCGATGTGGCAGTTCGCCGAGGCGACGCGCGGCATCGCCGACGCCTGCCAGGAACTCGCCGTCCCTGTCACCGGGGGCAACGTCAGCCTCTACAACGGCACGGGCGAACCCGGCCGCATCGACTCCTCGATCAATCCGACGCCCCTCGTAGGCATTCTGGGCGTCTTCGACGATGTCGCACGCGCCACGCCCTCGGGCTGGCGCGAGGAGGGCCAGGTGCTCTACCTGCTCGGCCGTACTCGTCCGGAGCTCGATGGTTCGCAGTTTGCGGCACTATCCGGACACCTCGGTGGCCTGCCGCCGGCCGTGGACCTCGAGGCCGAGCGCGTCCTCGCCGAGGTGATGATCGCGGCCTCCCGCGACGGCCTCGTCGATGCGGCCCGCGAGGTCGGCGAGGGCGGACTGCTCACGGCCGTAGCCCTGGGGAGCCTCCGCTACGGCGTCGGCGCTCGCATCGCGCTCGACGACGTGTGTGCACATGACGGGCTCACCCCCTCTGAGGCCCTGCTCAGCGAGTCGCAGGCGCGCGTGCTGTGCTCCGTCCCCCGCACCGAGGAGCAGCGTTGGGTCGACGTCCTGGCCGCGCGGGGCGTTCCCGCCGTGCGCATCGGGGTCACCGACGACTCGGGAGACCTCGAAGTCCAGGGGCAGTTCACGCTCCCCCTCGAAGAGGCGCGCGCGGCATGGGAGGCGCCGCTTCCCGCACACTTCGGTTAGCCCTGCCCTTCCGCTCCGGTCGGTGAGAGAATCGCTCGCAAGGCGGTATGCGGACAGGGGTGCACATGGGGAGGTGGAGAGCGGCGGACGTGTGGGCCGTAGCGATCGTGGGAGCGCTGGCGATCGGTGTGACGGCCACGTTGCTCGCGATAAGCGGGAAGTTCTACGCCGAGGAGGGCGTCACCTACACGGTGGACCTCGCCTCTACTCGGGACAACCAGAGTTGGACCACCTCCCTGGACTCCGACCTAGCCGCATCCCTCGAATCCGATCGCGAGGCCGGTGTTCCGTGCGAACTCCCGACGAGCGGGGACTTCCTTGGCGTCACCCTGCGGGGGCGAGACATCCACGGGCGCGTCCTGGAGTATCGCGTGTTCCCCGATCGGTACTACATCGAGTATCGGGACGGCAGGGTGCGCTGCGTGGATGACCCCGCGCCTTGGGAACCGGTCTCGACTGAGGTTCGCCGGAGCCTCAATCCCAAGCTCCAGGAGGTCCTCGTTAGGGAGGGGGTCCTCTAGTCGGTTCGGCCGGGGAGCCGTCACGCATGGCACGCTTGTGCCATGGCTACGCGTCGGAGGGTGCCCCCGACGGCCGGTCGCGCCTCGCTCGCGGCCTGGGTAGAAGGAGACCGGGACTCCGCCGTCGTTGCGACCGCCGTGAGGTTCGCGCTCGAGGAGCTGGCGGCGCGAGCCCCTGGAGGGAGCGTCGAGGTGCGGGTCCCCCCGCACGGCGCCGTCCAGTGCGTCGAGGGGACCCGTCACACGCGCGGCACGCCCCCCAACGTCGTCGAGACCGACGCCGAGACCTGGCTTCGACTCTCCATAGGTGAGCTCTCGTGGGACGACGCGGCGTCTGAGGGTGCGATCGCGGCGTCGGGTTCCCGGGCGAGCCTCGCGTCGTGGCTACCCCTCTTCGGGGCGCAGGGTGGGCAACCGGGCGACGCGTCATCCCTGCCGTGACCGCCTAGACTGGTCCCGTGAGCGACGCCACCCACGACACCCCCTCGAAGGCCGAACTCGACGCATCATCGTTCCTGGCCGTCGTGCGCCGCGCCCCACACTTCGCTCGCGTCGTCACCGTAGGAGCGGGCGTGGGGTTCACGTTCGGCGTGCTCTTCGCACTCGCGTTGCCGGGCCACGGAGCCGACTATCGGGCGACGGTCGCACTTCTGGTCGGCCTTGGATTCGCCGCGATCGGGGCGCTGTCCGCGGGTGCCATTGCAACGCGCGCCGACGGTCGCGACCCCCGGGCGCACACCCAGGCATGGAATCCCCTTGATGTTCCCGAGTTGCCCGAGCCCGTCAATCCTCCCGATCCGCTCGCGATGTGGGAACTAGACGGCGTGACGAACAAGGACGGATAGTGCGCCGGGGCGACGGACGACTGAGTCACGATCTACTGCCCGGAGAGAGGGGCCCCCAGGATGCCTGCGGCGTCTTCGGTATCTACGCGCCGGGCGAGGAGGTAGCCAAGCTCACCTTCTTTGGGCTCTACGCTCTCCAGCATCGGGGTCAGGAGAGCGCGGGAATCGCGACGTCGAATGGCGAGCAGCTCCTCGTCTACAAGGACATGGGTCTGGTGAGCCAGGTCTTCGACGAGGGCGCGCTCGAGTCCCTCACGGGTCATATCGCGATTGGGCACACCCGCTATTCAACGACGGGCTCGAGCACGTGGGCCAACGCGCAGCCTTCGCTCGGCCCGACCGCGCACGGAACCGTGGCCATCGGCCACAACGGGAACCTCACGAACATTCCCGAGCTCCTGGAGCTTGTGGGTGAGCGTCAGGGTGAGGG
>CAZTJX010000057.1:0-773 GCA_964613755.1 uncultured Demequinaceae bacterium
GCTGTTTGGGGCCTTCGCGTCGCTTGTTTCGCGCCAGGAAGACATCGGAGCGGTGACGACCCCCCTCACCTTCCTTGTCCTCGGGCCGTACTATGCGGCAACCTTCCTCGTCCCGGCGCAACCGGACTCGATCCTGGTACGCGTTCTCTCAGAGATTCCGATCTTCTCGCCGTTCATGATGCCCATGCGCAACGCGGGAGGGGGCGTACCCGCGTGGGAGATGGCCCTGTCGATCCTCCTCGCGTTTGCCGCCATCCCCGCACTCGTCTGGGTTACGGCGCGCATGTACCGGCGGGGTGTGCTCCACATGGGCGGTCGCCTCAAATTCCGAGAGGCACTGCGTCGCCAGGCGTGACGGGGATCCCGGCCCCCGCCCCCTGGCACAATGGCAAGCATGGCGACCGCAGTCGGCACGGGTGAGACCTCATCCGAGGGACCCCGAAGGCTGGGCCACCGCCCCGACGCCCCCGTCCCCACGTCCACGTACCGCCTCCAACTCAATGCGAACTTCACGTTCGCGGACGCCGTCGCTCATCTCGACTACTTCGTAGCCCTTGGCGTCAGCCACCTCTACCTCTCCCCTCTCCTCAGCGCGGCACCCGGCAGCACCCACTTCTACGACGTCGTCGACCACGCCCACGTCTCCCGCGTGCTCGGTGGAGAGAAGGGCCTACGCGCCCTCGCCAAGGCCGCCCACAAGCGCGGACTCGGACTCATCGCGGACGTGGTCCCCAACCACATGGCGGTTCCCACGCCGGCGTTCCACAACCGCG
>CAZTJX010000057.1:783-9275 GCA_964613755.1 uncultured Demequinaceae bacterium
TCCGTGCTCGCGGAGGGCGAGGACTCCCCGTTCTCGCACTGGTTCGACGTGGATTGGGCCAGCGGCGACCCCGTGCTTATGCCCGTGCTCGGACAGCGCATCGGCACCGCGCTCGCGGCGGGAGAACTGACGCTCGACACGAAGACGATCCCGGGATTCGAAGACGCGGGAGAAGTCCCCGTCCTGCGGTACTACGACCACGTGTTGCCCGTCCGTCCCGGCACGGAATCGCTCCCCCTCGACTCCCTTGTCACGCAGCAGCACTACCGCCTCGCCTACTGGCGCGTCGCGAACGAGGAGCTCAACTACCGCCGATTCTTCGACGTGGGCTCGCTCGTCGCCCTTCGGCTCGAGGACCCCGAGGTCTTCGACGCGACCCACCGCCTCATCGTCTCGCTGGTCAAGGACGGCACGCTCGACGGCCTACGCATCGACCATCCCGACGGCCTCGCCGATCCCGCAGGCTACCTCGCCCGCCTCGCCGACGCGACGAACGGGGCGTGGGTGGTCGTCGAGAAGATCCTCGAGGACGAGGAGCGCCTCCCCCAGTCCTGGAAGGCCGCGGGGACCACCGGATACGACGCCGCGTGGCGCGTCGGCGCGCTACTGCGCGACCCCGCTGGTGCCGCGCCGCTCGCCGGAACCCTCTACCGGGTCGCGGACGACGCGATGGGAGCGTTGCCAGCCGTCATTGATGAGGCGAAGCGCCAGATCGTCAAGGAGTCCCTCTCGAGCGAGGCTCACCGGCTCGCGACGCTCGCCCACGCGGTCTGCACCGCGGACGTCCGCCTGCGCGACCACACGTGGCGCGCCCTCTATGACTGCCTCCGTACGATGCTCATCACGTTCGGCCGCTACCGCGCGTACGTCGTCCCTGGGGTCGCGCCCCCACCCGATTCCCTCGACGCGATCGACCAGGCCGCGGAGCGTGCCCGCACCGTGCTCGACCCGGAGCGCTTCGAGACGCTCGACGTCGTCGTCGACCTGCTCAAGGGCGTTGAGGTGGGCAGCGCGGGCAGGACGTACGAGGCCGCGCGCGCCGAACTCGTGACCCGTTTCCAGCAGGCATGCGGCGCGGTGATGGCCAAGGGCGTCGAGGACACGGCCTACTACCGCTGGACCCATCTGATGGCGCTGACCGAGGTCGGCTCCCCCGCCGCACGATTTGCCCTGCCCCCCGCAACGTTCCACGCGTGGGCGGCCGAGCAGCAGGCCACCTACCCCCACTCCATGACGTGCCTCACCACGCACGACACCAAGCGTTCGGAGGACATCCGAGTACGGCTCGGCGTGCTGAGCGAGTTCGGGCCCTCCTGGGATGAGGCCGTCGAGAAAATTCGCGCCGCCTCGGAGCCGTATCGACCTCCGGAGCTCGACGGCCGCATGGAGAACCTCTGGTGGCAGACGGCCGCGAGCACCTTCGATGACGACGGGCCGATGGCGTGGGACCGGTTGTCCGAGTACCTGACCAAGGCGATGCGCGAGGCCAAGAGCCATACGACCTGGACCTCGGTCAACGACCGCTACGAGCGCTCCGTGCTCGGATTCGCCGACCTCAGCCTCAACGATCCCGTGGTACTGGAGACCCTCGCCGCCTGGCATCGGGAGACCGCTGGCTCACGGCGCGCCGCGACGCTCGGCATGAAGCTTCTCCAGCTGACCGTCCCGGGCGTCTCGGACGTCTACCAGGGCGCGGAGTCCGTCGCGCTGAGCCTCGTCGATCCCGACAATCGACGCCCCGTGGACTTCGATCAGCTCGCCTCCACCCTCGCTCGTCTCGACGCGGGAGCGCGACCCCGTACTCTCGCCGAAGAGAAGCACTGGGTGACGGTATGTGCGCTCCGGGCGCGCCGCGACCATCGCGAGGCGTTCGTCGGCGAGACGTCCGGCTACCAGGCGCTCGCGGCCTCGTCGGGACACGCCGTCGTCTTCGCGCGGATGGTGTCGGGCGAGCCTCGGGTCGTCACCGTCGCGACGCGCGTTGCCCTCGAACTCGAACACCTGGGCGGATGGGGCGACGCGACCGTACAGCTACCGGAGGGCGCGTGGCGCGACGCGCTGACGGGTTCCACCCACACGGGAGGAGCCAGTGCCCTCTCCGAGATTCTCGCGACCTACCCCGTAGCGCTCCTGGAGCGCGAATAGCCATGCAGATTGAGGTGTGGGCGCCCACGGCACCGTCCGTCGTGGTTCACGTCGTCGCGCGTGGGGGTGAGGAGCCCTTCGACTTCTCGGCCCGGATGGACATTAACCGCCCGGGCTGGTGGATCGGCCCCGATGTTGCCCCGGGCGTGGACTACTCCTTCTCCGTGGAGGACGAAGGCCCGTTTCCCGACCCGAGGAGCGCCTCCCAGCCGGACGGGGTCCACGGCCCCTCCCAGACCTTCGACGCGGGCGCCTACCGGTGGGCCGACGCAACGTGGCGCGGGCGCGACGCCAGAGGCTCTCTCTTCTACGAGCTCCACGTCGGCACTTTCACCGAGGAGGGAACGCTCGACGCGGCGTCGGAGCGGCTCAAGGATCTCGCGTCTATCGGGATCGAGATGGTCGAGCTCATGCCCATTGTGCCCTTCCCCGGCCGCTACGGGTGGGGCTACGACGGGGTCTCGATCTTCGCCGTTCACGAGGCCCTGGGCGGCCCGGAGGCGCTGCAGCGGTTCGTCGACCGCGCCCACGCCGTCGGGCTTGGCGTGTGCCTCGACGTCGTCTACAACCACATGGGCCCGTCGGGCAACTACCTCGCGAAGTTTGGCCCGTACTTCACGGAGGCCTACGAGACCCCCTGGGGATGGGCCGTCAACCTCGACCAGGATGGGGCGGAGGAGGTGCGACGCTACCTCATCGACAACGCGCTGCGCTGGTTCGAGGACTTCCACGTCGACGCGCTTCGCCTCGATGCGGTGCACGAACTCCATGACCGCTCACCGCACCACTTCCTCTCCCAGCTCTCCGACGAGGTCGCCGATCTCGCCGACCGGCTGAACCGACCTCTCTCCCTCATCGCCGAGTCGGACCTCAACGACGAACGGATGGTGACCTCGACCCGCGAGGGTGGGAGGGGCATGACCGCGCAGTGGAACGACGACGTCCATCACGCCCTCCACGCGTATCTCACCGGCGAGCGCCAGGGGTACTACGTCGACTTCGGCTCGATCGAGTGCCTCGATGCGACCTTTCGCGATGTCTTCTGGCACAACGGAACCTTCTCGCCCTTCCGGGGAAAGGACTGGGGTCGCCCCGTCACGCCCGACAGGGATCGCCGCGACTTCGTGGTCTGTGCCTCGAACCACGACCAGGTGGGCAACCGCGCCCTTGGCGACCGTCCCTCGACACGGCTCTCGCCTGGGGCGCAAGCCGCCTCGCTCGCGCTCGTCCTGCTCTCCCCTTTCTCGCCCATGATCTTCATGGGCGAGGAGTACGGGGAGACGCACCCGTGGATGTACTTCACCGACTTCGACGACCCCGTACTCGCAGAGGCGGTCAGGAGGGGCCGCACCGAAGAGTTCTCCGGCCACGGATGGGAGGAAATCTACGGTGGGCCGATCGACGTCCCCAATCCCCAGGACCCGGCGACCGCCCGCGCCTCGATCCTTGCGCCCGAGGCGGCCGTCGGCTTTCCCCACGACGAACTCAGGGCCTGGTTTGCGGAGCTCATCGAGGCGCGTCGCCTCACGCTCCGGAGAGGGGCGTGGGCTCGACATCCTGTTGGCATCGAGGAATCCGCTCCCCGCATCCTCACGCTCCGGGGTCCGGTGACCCTCCACGCAAACCTCTCCGATGCCTCCCACGACCTCCCGGACGCCGAGCCAATCGCCACCTTCGGGGACGTCTCCATCTCGTCCTCCCTCGTGACCCTGGGTCCGGATAGCCTGATCCTCGTTGACGCGTCGAAGGGATGACGATGCGCACGAAGCGCAGCTGGCGCCGAACCCCCGCGACCGTCGATGTCGCGACGCCCGACGCCCCGCAGGATCGATAGGCGAGCCCGTGCCTCGACGCGACGACGCATCTCTTGTCCAGGTGTCCCCTGTGGCCACGTCCGTGGGCGCCGACGACAGCGAGCGCGAGCTTCGGCGCCTGTATCCGCATCCTCACGGCGTTGTCCGTGTGGGACTCATCGCGGGCGTCAACGGCGCGGCGACCCACAGCGATGGAACGTCGCGGGGCCTCGGCGGCACGGCCGATCTCCGCATCCTCCGGGTGCTGCGAGCTCAGGCCGACACCGTTCTCGTCGGGGGCCGGACCGCGAGACTGGAGAACTACGACGCGATCCGTCTACCCGCCGCGCTGTCCACCGAACGTGTCGCCACCGGCCAGGACGCGGCTCCCCTGCTCGTCATCGCGACCTTCACGGGGGACCTCCCCTCCCGTGTCGGTCCCGCGAGCGCGCTCATTATGACCACCGCTACCTCCCCCGCCCGCTCGCGCCTGAGTAGCCAGTGGGGCGCCTCCCTCGTCATCGCAGGAGAGCACACTCTCGATCTTGCCGCGGGTATGGTCGCGCTTGCCGAGCGTGGCCACACCCGTATCCTCTGCGAGGGCGGCCCAAAGCTCGTCGAACAGTTGCTTGGGGCGGACCTCGTCGACGAGTATTGCCTGACCACCAGTCCGGTTGAAGGGGGCGAAAACGCTCCTCGCGTTCCCCCGATCCCACGCGCGATGACCCTCGCTCACCGGCTTGAATCGGGTCCGTATGCGATGGAGCGCTGGGTGCGGCCGTAGGGGCTTGCTCAGCCGCCCGATGCGCCCATGCCGACAAAGTGCAACCCGTGCGCGGCAAGAGTCGCCTCGCGCCTGCGGGTATCCGAGAAATGGGCATTGCCCGCATCAACGAGGATGTCCCCTGCCTCAAGCAGCGGCACGAGTGCATCGATCACCGATTCCGTCGGTCCGCCGGCGGGAACCATGATCACGATCGTGTGCGGCTTCATAAGCGCCGCGACCAAATCGCGATCCATTTCGCACGCGACGAAGGTTCCCTCGTCCCCGTGATCGGCCAGCAACAGGCGTGTCGCTTCGGACGAGCGGTTGTAGACGGCGACGGTGAATCCGTGGCGAGCGAAGTACCGCGCAAGGCTCCGACCCATCACACCAAGACCCGTGACTCCAATGTCTGCGTGTGACATGCGTGAACCTTTCGGAGCGAAGTACTTTCGCCAGCGAACGTGGTTCCCGCGCCCGCGTGGCGAACCCCGTCGGCCCATCGAGCGGCCCTAGTCTCGAAAGGTGAGCGCGACGTTCTCCGATGCGCCGCAGGACTTTCAGTGCGTCCTGCGTAGTATTCAGGGCGCCCGCGTCCGATCCGACGTTGCGCTGGTCGAGACGCCCGCGCCTGGCCGTATCGCGCCATACGCCGTGGCCATCAACGGGGAGATCGTCGGCTACCCGAGTGTTGAGGGCACCGGGCGCTTCGTCGTGTTGCACGACCCCGGTGGCCACGACGCGTGGGAAGGCAACCTCCGCATCGTCGCGCTTGTGAAGGCCTCCGCCGACCCCGAGGTCGGCTCGGACGACCTGTGGGCCGAGGTCGCCTGGTCGTGGATTTCCGATGCTCTCGCGAACCTGCCGCATCGCGCCCTTGGCGGAACGGTGACCAAGGTGACGGATCGGTCGTTCGGCTCCCTTGCCGAGACGGATGACTCCGTGCGCGTCGAGGTTCGCGTGTCCTGGACCCCTCTCGACACGGACATGGCCCCTCACCTCCTTGCGTGGGCGAATCTCATGGCGGCCTGCGCGGGCGTGCCTCCCCTGCCCGATGGTGTCACCATGCTCTCCGGGAAGTCCGCGTGACGGAATCACAGGACGCCGCGCCCGAGGCGAGCGACGAGGTACAGGAAGCGACTCCCCTGACGAGTCCAGAGGGCGGCGTACCGCCCATCATCGATACCCCCGAGGCGTTGCGCGAGACCGAGGATCGCATGCGCGCGGGAGAGGGGCCCGTCGCCGTGGACGCCGAGCGGGCGTCTGGCTTCCGGTACGGACAGCGCGCCTACCTCGCCCAGTTCAAGCGTCGTGGCGCGGGGATCGCTCTCATCGACACTGCCGCCCTGCCCGATCTGTCGGGGCTTTCGGAGAGCTTCGGCGGTGCCGAGTGGGTCTTGCACGCCGCGAGCCAGGACCTCCCGGGACTGCGCGACCTAGGGATGGAGCCCGCCTTCGTGTTCGATACGGAGCTCGCGGCGCGCCTGCTCGGATGGCCCAAGGTGGGACTCGCCTCCGTCGTGGAGCGCGAGCTCGGACTCGCCCTCGCCAAGGAGCACTCGGCCCAGGACTGGTCCGAACGCCCCCTCCCCCCGGCCTGGCTCAACTACGCGGCGCTTGACGTTGAGGTCCTGCTGGAACTCCGCGACGGGCTGGAACGTCACCTCCGAGAGGCGGGCAAGCTCGAGTGGGCACGCCAGGAATTCGAGGCGGTCCGCACCGCGAGTCCCAACGGTGTGCGCGTGGATCCGTGGCGCCGAACCTCCGGCTCCCATCTGGTCAAGGATCGACGCGGACAGGCCATCGTCAAGGCACTCTGGGAAGCTCGCGAGGAGGCCGCCATCGCGCGCGATACCGCGCCGGGTCGCGTGCTTCGCAACCAGGCCATCACCGCCGCGGCGCAGGCCAAGCCGGAGTCGCTCGACGCTCTCCTTGCGATCAAGGAGTGGCAGTCCCGGGGAACCAAGAAACGCGCCCCGGAATGGTACCGGGCGGTTGCCGCCGCCATGGCGCTTCCCGAGAAGGAACTGCCCGACCTTCGCGGTCCGCGGGCCGATGGCCCTCCCCCACCGCGGGTCTGGTCGGACAGGCGGCCCGAGGCGGCCCTTCGGCTCCATGCCGCGAAGAAGGTCATCGCCGCGCTCGTCGCCGAGCACGAGATCCCCGCGGAGAACGTGCTCCAGCCCGATGCCCTCCGGAGGCTGTGCTGGGACTACGAGGGCGGGGGCGAGGCCGCGATCACCGCGGCTCTCGAAGATCGTGGAGCCCGACCCTGGCAGATCTCGCCCGTCGTCCCACCACTCGCCGCAGCGCTCGCCGCGGCGCTCGCCGCGGCGGCGGCCGACGCTGATGTCTAGGCGCTGACGTCTAGACGCTGACGTCTAGACGCTGATGTCTAGGCGATGGCGGCGCGTGTGCCGAACGGTGCGGGCAAGGTGGGGGCACTCGGGAGCGCTTCAATGAGCCAGTCGAGCGCCTGGCGAGCGGACCAACCGCCGGGGTAAAGCTTCGCGAGCCGGTGGCACCCGTCAAGATCCGTCCCGAGCGTGACGAGCGGCTTCTCTTCGTAGCCGTCCTCGCGGACCTGGCCAAGACCGACATTCGCGGTGAGCGCGTTGCAGAGGCACACGCGGCCCTCCGTCTCCTCCGCGGCCCCTCCCTTGCTCTCGAAGATCTTCACGGGCTCGGCGGGGCACCGGTAGCCGGCCTTGCCCTCGCGAACCTGGTAGGGCGAGCTGAGGAAGCCCATGTCGCATAGCCGTGGCCGCTCCGCGACGACCTCGGGATCGGTGAGGCTCCCGTCGATCACGGCAACCTTGAACGGGAAACCCGTGGGCGACGCGAGGCGATCGGTCTTGACCTGGAGCGTCCCCGCGAGGGCATCGTCCACGAGCTTCCGGCGAATCTTGGGATCGAGGCCTGAGTCCTCGCTCAGGGCGAAGAGCGTACCTACCTGGACGCCCGCCGCTCCCCCGGCCTCCGATGCCACGAGCGCCTCGGGCGTCCCGTGGCCGCCCGCAAGCCAGTAAGGCAAACCGCACTCCGCGACCTTGGCGATGTCGGCGTCGTCCCGGGGGCCGAAAACGGGCTGGCCCGATTCGTCGATGACGAGTTTGCCTCGCGGTGGGGCGTTGTGACCACCCGCGGTCGGGCCCTCGATCACGAAGCCGTCCGGGCGCGTGTGCTCCTCCTTGGCGAGGTACGTCGCCAGGATGTGGGCGGAGACGATCGCGAGGAATTTGGGTCGCTTGAGCTTCGCGAGAGCGGCCCCCAGGAGTTCCTTGGGGTTGAGCTTCACGGAGAAGGCACCCTGCTCGGCGCCCACGACATCCACCGGGAATTCGATGTCCCTGTGCTCGGCGAGGTCGTTGAGCAGGCTCGGGATGTTCCTCGGAATACCTGCCCCCATGAGTACGTAGTCGACGCCCGCGAGCATGGCACCATATGCCGCCGCAGGGGTCGCCATTTGGATCTTCTCGAGGTAGTTGACCCCGATTTCGCCCTCGTGTCCCTCCTTGGCGAGCCACACCTCGACGAAGTTGCCCAGAATGGCGAGCTCCTGTGCGAGCTCGGACTGGTTGATAGCGAGCCGGGGAATGGGAGCGTAGGACTCCCCCGCTGCTCGACCCTCGGGGAGGAAGTACTTCTCCTTGATGCGCGTAGCCATCGCGGGAACGGGGAATGCGGCAAGGGCCCTGCGGATCGCTCCGCCCTGGTCTCCGTCCTGGAGCCTGCGGGCCAGGACCACGTCGAGGCCCGTGCCAGAGACCACTCCGAGCTGACCTCCACGC
>CAZTJX010000058.1:0-9243 GCA_964613755.1 uncultured Demequinaceae bacterium
AGTTCTGGCAGGACCATCCCCGTCCCTGCCGTCGCGGCATTGATCGCGGTGCGAGATGTTGCCTTCCCCAGGTGGACGGCCGTCGACATGATCGCGCCGACGACGTACCCGAGCCATTGATGGTCCTGCCAAAACTGGCTGCTCTCCACGACGTCGGCCGCAGCAGTTGCCGTGAAAATCACGGCGCCCACGACTGGCCTCACCGCGGTCTGGATGATGTCGTTCACATGGTCGACGCCGGGGATCTTGTCGAGCACCACCTCCACGAGGAGGAGCACGAGCGAGGCGATGATCGCGGGCCACGAGGAGAGCCACGACAGGCTTGAGGGCAACTCGATGAGACTTGTGAATCGCGCGAGCGTCCCCACGATGACGAGCGGGATGAAGGCGTTGAGGCCTGCGGCTGCCGAGAGTCCGGCGCCGGTGAGGGCTGCGAGCATGCGATTCTCCTTGCCGAGCGGTGCCCCTGTTCGCGAAGCACGCCTCAACGATAGCCTTTGCTGAGGTGCACCATCCGTACGCATAGGGAAGGGAATGGTCATGGGATTCTGGGGATACTTGTTCGCGGGGGTGGTCGTCGCGCTCATCGTGCAAATCGCTAAGCGAGGCCAGACCAAGTTGCCGTGGTGGGGTCTGTACCTCGTCGGCATCGTCGGCGCCATGGGCGGCTACGCGCTCGCGAGTCAACTCGGCGTCGAGAGCACGAGTGGAATCGACTGGATTCGGTGGGCGCTCAGCGTCGTCGTCGCGATGGTCGCGATCTGGGTCATCGGCGCCATTGGCGGCCGGAAGAAGTAGAGGCGGTGGAGACGGCCCTCAGGCACCGTTGCCTGGGGGCCGCCCGCTTCGCATGGGGTGGCTGACGGGGCTTGAACCCGCGACCCCCTGGACCACAACCAGGTGCTCTACCGACTGAGCTACAGCCACCATGGGCCCTGCGGGCCAGCCGATAGTGTATCGCGGCTAGGAGCTTGTTTCCGGCGCGTCCGCAACGGATTCCGCTGCCTTGCGGGCGGTGTCGCTGTCCGGTCCGGGCGGCGGGACGAAGATTGCCTGGCGGTAGTACCGCAACTCGCGGATGGAGTCCTGGATGTCGCCGAGCGCCCGATGGCCCCCGGTCTTCTCTGGGGCGTGGAAGTAGGCTCGCGGATACCAACGCCGCGCGAGTTCCTTGATCGAGCTCACGTCGACGACGCGGTAGTGCAGCCAGGCGGCGAGGGTGGGCATGTCGCGATCGAGGAATGCCCGGTCCATGCCCACGGTGTTGCCCGCGAGGGGCGCCTTGCCCTCGGGAGTGTGCTCCTTGATGTACTGGAGCACGCGTTCCTCCGCCTCGCGCATGTCGACACCGAATTCGAGTTCGCCTAGGAGCCCTGAGGCGGCGTGCATGTCGCGCACGAACTCGCTCATGGCCTCGATGGCCGCGGGAGGAGGCTTGATCACCACGGAGATCCCCTCGCCAAGGATGGTGAGTTCTCCGTCCGTCACGAGGCACGCAACCTCGATGAGGGCGTCCGAGGTGACGTCAAGGCCCGTCATCTCGCAGTCGATCCACACGAGGTGTCCGGGGGAGGCCATGGGTTAACCCTACGGGGTCACGAGGACCAGGTGCCGCGCGCATACTGTGGGGGCCCGTAGTCGATGTCGACCTTGAGTTCGTGTGCCGCGCGAAGCGCGAAGTGCGGATCCGTGAGGAAGGCTCGGCCGATGAACACCGCGTCGGCGCTCTCCGATGCCACGATCTGGTCAGCCTGCACCGCGTCGGTGATCTGGCCGACGGCCGTTGTTGGGGCCGACGTCGCCTCGCGCACGGCGGACGCGAAGGGGACCTGGTAGCCGGGGGCCGAGGGGATCCGCACTCCGGGGATGAGTCCCCCACTGGAGATGTCGAAGACGTCCACTCCGGCATCGCGGACCCAGCCCGCGACGGTGATTGTCTGTTCGAGTGTCCATCCCTCGGGCTCGACCCAGTCGGTCGCGGACATCCGGATGAAGACCGGGATGGCGGGTCCGACGGCCTCGCGCACCTCGCGCACAACCGCGAGGAGGAAGCGCGCGCGACCTTCGAGCGAGCCCCCGTACTCGTCATCTCGGAGGTTCGTCAGAGGGGAGAGGAACTGGTGGAGCAGGTAGCCGTGGGCGGCGTGAATCTCGACGACATCGAATCCAGCCTCGACCGCGCGGCGGGCGGCGGCACCGAAGGCCGCGACCGCAGCATCGATCTCGGTGGGGGTCATGGCGCGCGGGGCGTCGTATCCGTTGAATGCGATCGCGGACGGGGCAACCGTCTCCCAGCCGCCGTCGGCGATCGCCTGAGTGCCGCGCCCGCTCCATTCTCGGTACGTCGACGCCTTGCGGCCCGCGTGCGCCAGCTGAATTCCGGCGCGCGCGCCTTGCGCGTGCATGAACTCGACGATCGGGGCGAAGGCGTCTTTCTGGGCGTCGTTCCATAGGCCGAGATCCCAGCCCGAAATGCGGCCCTCCGGGACGACGCCGGTCGCCTCGACCATGACAAGCCCGGCCCCGCCGCGCGCGAGGGCTCCGAGGTGTGCGAGGTGCCACTCCGTCGGCACGCCGTCGCAGCGCTCGACCGAGTACTGGCACATGGGGGCGACCCAGATGCGGTTCCGGAATTCCGTATCGCGCACGCGGAGGGGGGTGAAGAGGGCGACGGTCATGGGGGTCCTTTCGTGGAACGTGCGTGAGGGCGACCACTCGTCGCCTGGGCGACCGATCCATGGTCGGACTGACGGGGGCGTCCTCCTTGCGAGATTACCCGACTGGTAGATTGGGTCCCGGTGCGCCGGGAAGCCTGGTCGGCATTGCACGTCCTATCCGAAAGGCCGACTCATGCTCGCGTCCGATCTGCAGGTGTCCCTGCCCCTTGTGCAGCGGCACACGACCGCGCTCAAGGCTGCCAAGCTCATCGCCCGCAAACGCCTCGCCGGGCTGGTGGTAGCGAACGAGGAAGGCATCCCGGTCGCGGTGGTGTCCTCCGCGGACGTCCTGGGACTCATGGTCCCCGGCTACGTTCTCGACGATATGTCGCTCGCGGGAGTGCTCGACGAGGCCGGCGCGGAAGAGATGTGGACGCGGATCAACGAACGCACCATCGGGGAGCTCCTTGACGACGATGGGGTGAACGTTCGCGAGATCACGCGGATCGACGCGGACGCGAACCTGGTCGAGATGGCGGCGACGATGGTCGATGCGCACGCCGAGATTGCCATGGTGGGCGAGCCGAAGCCCAAGTCCCGTTTCATCACGCTTCCGGCCGTGATGGAAGCGATTGTGACGGCGTGCAGCGCGAGGGCGCCGCGGGCATGACCGTACAGATCGTCCTCGCGCTCGCGATCTTCGTCGGCGCGTACGTCTTCATCGCGACGGAGAAGGTCTCTCGTGTCACGGTCGTGCTCGTCGGCGCCGCCCTGATGGTCGTCGTTGGTGCGACCGACGGGCACGCCATCTTCTTCTCGGAGGAGAGCGGCATCGACTGGAACGTCATCTTCCTTCTTCTGGGGATGATGATGATTGTCGGCATCCTGCGACAGAGCGGCGTATTCGAATTCCTGGCCATCTGGGCCGCGAAGCGCGCCAAGGGGCGTCCCTTCGTGATCATGGTCATGCTCGTACTCATTACCGCGATACTCTCGGCGGCCCTCGACAACGTGACGACGGTCCTGTTGATCGCACCCGTCACGCTGCTCATCTGCGACCGCCTTGCGGTATCGCCGATCCCGTTCCTCATCGCCGAGGTGATGTCCAGCAACATCGGTGGCGCGGCGACCCTCATCGGCGACCCGCCGAACATCATCATCGCGAGCCGCGCGGGGCTGTCCTTCAACGACTTCATCGTCAACCTGGCGCCGATCGTCGCATTCCTGCTGGTCGTCTTCATCGGCCTGTGCTGGCTCATGTTTCGCAAGCAACTGAGGTACGACGCGGAGCGCGTCGAGAGGGTCATGGCCCTCAGCGAGCGCGAGGCGATTCGCGACGGGGCGCTCCTGATCAAGTCGCTCGTCGTCCTGGGCCTCGTCCTGGCAGGATTCGTCCTCCAATCGGTCACCCACCTTGACCCCGCGCTCGTCGCCCTGCTCGGGGCCGGCCTGCTCGTGCTGCTCACAGGGCTGGAAACCCGGAAGGTCTTCGCGGACGTCGAGTGGGAGACCCTGCTGTTCTTCGCCGGGCTGTTCATCATGGTGGGCTCGCTCGTCAACCTAGGCATCATCGAGAAGGTCGGGCAGGCCGCCATTGAGGCCGTCGGCGACAACTACTTCGGCGCTGCGACGGCGCTCCTCTTCGGTTCTGCGGTCTTCTCCGGGATCGTCGACAATATCCCCTACGTCACGACGATGGCGCCCCTCACCAACGACCTCGTGGTGTCGGGAGGGAGCGCCGCTCATCCGCTGTGGTGGGCCCTCGCCCTTGGCGCCGACCTTGGCGGGAACGCAACGGCCATCGGCGCGAGCGCCAACGTCGTCGTCCTGGGAATCGCACGGCGCAATGGCCATCCGATCTCGTTCTGGCAGTTCACCAAGTACGGCATCATCGTCACCATCGTCACCGTGACGCTGACGTTGCCCTACCTCTACTTGCGCTACTTCGCGGGCTGATCGACCGGGAGAAGCGTCCGACGAAGGTGCCCCCGGCAGGATTCGAACCTGCGACCTACGGATTAGAAGTCCGACGCTCTATCCGACTGAGCTACGGGGGCGGGGCGTGCGCTTTCCAGGGTAGTGGTCCCTTGCTTCATCGCGCCTACGGCGCGGAAGTTTGGTGAACGAGTGGGGAAGGGGCACGCTAGTGCCATGACTATCCGTCCCGTTCGGTCGTGGGGCCGTCCGGGAGCGCTTCTCGATGCGCTCCGGGCCACGCGCTCGGCCGTCGGGGCTGTGGAGTTGCCGTTCGACTCTCCGGAGGGCGAGCGAGCCAAGGCCCTCGTCCACGACATCATCGAACAACTGGACCAGCACCTCATCCCGCGCGTGACGGAGGGCGCCGCGCCTGCGGTCGTCGTCGTGGCTGGTTCGACGGGCTCGGGCAAGTCCACGATCGTCAACGCGCTCCTCGGGGACGACGTGACGGCGGCGGGCGTCCTACGCCCTACAACCAAGGTGCCGCACCTCTTCCACCATCCCGCCGACGGCGCCATGCTGACGTCGGCCGCGCGACGCGCTACGAGCCGCGCCTCGGACACCGTTCCCCGTGGACTGGCGATCGTCGACTCGCCTGACATTGATTCGCTTGTGGGGGAGAACCGCGAGATCGCGCGGGAGTTGCTCGATGCGGCCGACCTGTGGGTCTTCGTGACGACGGCGGCGCGATACGGTGACGCCGTTCCGTGGGAGGTGCTCAGGGCGGGGGCCGCGCGCGGCGCCTCGATCGCGATCGTGCTGAGCCGCGTTACCGCCGACGTGGCCGCCCACGTGCGACGAGACCTCGTCGAGCGGCTCAAGAGCGAGGGGCTGGAGTCGCTACCGCTGTTCGTCATTCCGGAGGAGCCCGAGGGACTCGTCGCGCTTCCCGAAGACGTGATCCAAGGCCTGCGGCATTGGCTGGACGCGGTCGCGGCCAAGAGCGCGACGACGATCATCGAGCGGACGATGCAGGGCGCGTCGCAAGCGCTCAAGGAGTGGCTTGAGGAACTTGCCGAGCTCATGGACAACCAGGCGGCCGCGGTCAAGCAGGCGCGTGGCGAGGTGCGTCGCGCCGCCGCACGGGCCGAGCAGGAGGGCGGGGAATTCTGGTTCCGCGAGATCGCGGTTGGGCCGGTCGCGGCGCTGTGGTCACGTGGCGCCGATCCCGGCGGTCCGCTCTTCCGCATTCGCTCCAGTTCGTGGACCAAGCGCAAGGCCGCGCCGGCCGCGCGAGAGCAGGCCCTCACCGAGATTCGCGGCGAGCTCCTCCGGGCGGTGGAGGGCATGCTCTCGTTTACGGCGGCCCAGGCCTCGGCCAGGATGATCGACGGATTGACGCTCGACGCTACGGGGGTCGGCGCATGGATCCTCGACCAGCGTGATCCCACGGAGGCCGCGGGACTGCGAGCGCGTCACGCACGGGAGGCCGCACTCGGCTGGGTAGCGCGGTGTACAGAGATCGCCGCGGCACTGCCGGGAGCGGCCGGGATGAAGGAGTACGTCGGCGTCGACGGACTCACCACGATCTTCGCCTCTGCCGCCCTTGGTATTCCCCAGGCCCGGCAGACCCTTGCGCTCCTCGTGGGCGCGGGGCTCCAGGAGTACTTCGATCAGGCGAGGTCTCAACTCGCCGGCGCCCGGCGTTACTGCATTAATCGCGAGGCGCTCGACATGATTGCGCCGAGCGATCTCCCCACGCTCGCCCCCGACGCCTCGGCGGTGATCCGCCTGAGGCGGGCGGAGTTGAGGGGACTCCTGTGAGCGTGTCCTTCACGCGCCTCGATCCGCCGAGTGAGACGACCTTCCTGCGGGAGCGAGTTTCGCGCCTCACGTCGGCGCTCGAGTGGGCAGGCGACGCGCTGAGCCCCGCGCTGAAGAAGTCCATTCGCCAGACGGTGAAGCGGTGCGAGGAGAGGCTCTCGCTCGGGGTGGACACGACGATCGTGGCGCTCGCGGGGGGAACGGGATCGGGCAAGTCCTCCCTGTTCAATGCGATCGCCCGGATGGACTTCGCCATCGCCGGCGTGTCACGACCGACGACCGCGCACGCGAGCGCGGCGATGTGGGGCGAGGGTGCAGACGCTCTCCTCGACTGGCTCGGCATCGATCCCGACCGGCGCCTCGTCTGCGGGACGGCGCTCGACGACGAGGTAGAGGCCCAGTTCCGCGGAATGATCCTCCTTGACCTGCCCGATCACGACTCGGTGCAGCCGAAGAATCGTGCGATCGTCGATCGGATCGTCCCCATGGCGGACCTGCTGGTATGGGTCGTGGACCCGCAGAAGTATGCGGACCACGCCCTCCACTCGCGCTACCTCTCCGCCGTCGCGGAGTCCGGAGCCCCATCGGCCGTCGTCCTCAATCACACCGACCGCCTCACCCGGAAGGACGCGGACGCTGTCCTCTTCGACATTCGGCGCCTCCTTGCGGAGAAGGGCATCGAGTCCGTTCCCGTCCTGCTGACGTCCGCGACCACGGGATCGGGCGTGGACAGCCTGAGGAGCGTCCTCGCGAACGTCGCCCGGCGCCGGTCGGTCGCGGCGGAGTCCGTGCGGGCCGAGCTCGTCGCCGCGGGTCGGCTCCTGGCGGACGCGCTCGCCAAGGACTCCGATCCGGCCGTTCCTGAGCCCGAGGAGCTTGCGACCGAGCTTGCGAAGGCGGCGGGAGTGGACGTCAGGGCCCGTGCGGCGGGGGAGGTGGCCGCGGGACGCCAGGCTGCGTACCCCGGCCTCGCCACGCTCACGGCAGCCGCCGTCTCACCGCTGCGCGAGGCGTGGATCGACGCGGCGACCGATGGGTTGCCTCGCACGTGGAGACTCGTGCTGAGCAAGGCGATTGCCAAACCGGCCGCCATCGCCGAACTCGTCAACGACGCGCTGGGCATGGTCCGCTGGCCCGAGGTCAAGCCAGCCAAGAAGCGACTGTGGCGGACCTCGGCGGCGCCGTCGATGGAGGCCGCGATCCTGGGGCTCGGTCGCGAGGCGGTGCTCGCCGCGATCCGGGACGACGTCCTCGAGCCGACGCAGATGGTTCACCAGGCGTATCGGGCGCTCGACGAGTTGACGCAGCTGGGCTGACACGTCGGCCGGGGAACGGGAACCACGATGCTTCGGAGACTCGCACCTGGGGGACTGGCATTGGGCGCGCTGCTCTCCATTGCGGCGTGCGACGCCCCCAGCGACCCGGTCCCGTGGGCGTGGGCCGACGTGCCCAACCCGCGCGTCCTCCTTGTCTCCCACGCCAACGACCCGACCGGCAACGCCGAGATGTTCGTCCTCACCAAGGACGGGGAGGTCGCGCCTGTCCTCGACGGCACCTACGTCAACGCCAACCCCTCGATCACCGGCGACGGGGAACTCATCGCGTTCCACCGCTACGTCACGCCGGGCGACTTCTCCTCGCTCGAGTTGTTCATGCTGGACGTGGATACGGGTGTTGAGACTCGACTGACGAATGACGCCTTTGCCAACGCCGCCCCCAAGTGGAACGGCGACGGCACCCGGCTCGTGTACACCTCCTGGCGTACAGGCGACACCCCGTCCGAGGCGAACCTGTTCGTGCTCGACGTGACCGACGGATCGATCACCGAGGTGACGGCGGATCCCGACCACGAGGACAGCGACCCCATCTGGTGCGGCAACGACGCCTTCGCGTTCAAGTCGACGCGGGGCACGGGAGAGAAGTACAAGGAGCAGATCCACCTCGCCGGCCTAGACGGGTCGGACGTCCGGCAACTCTCCGCGACGACCGGATGGCAGTCCGACCACGACCCGCGCTGCTCGCCGGACGGGCAGTGGGTCTACTTCTACCGCTACGAGGCGACCCGCCCGTGGACCGAGCAGGGCGCCCAGACCTGGGACGAGGTCTACCCCGTCAACATCTGGCGCGTCGACCGCGAGGGGAACCAGGAGAAGCTCACGGACTGCGAGTTCTTCTGCGCCGGCCCCGTCCCGAGCGACGACGGCAGCGTCCTCTACGTGCAGAAGGAGTTCCTCGTGAATGCGAGCGGCGAGCTCGTCGGCACCACGGCTCAGTTGATGATCATGGACGCCGACGGCTCCCACCCCCGCGAACTCCTGCCCCCGTCCGTCTACGCCGAGCACACCTCCACGCTCGACTGGATTGACTGGTAGGCGGGTCCGCCGGACGGTCCCGCGCCCGCGCGCCCCACCGATGCCCCCAGGGCCTCGGATGACGCCCGCGGCCAGTGCTGCCCGGGCGTCGCCTGCGTCATGGGGATACTCGCGCAACCCTTTACGCAGGCCGCAGGGTGCGGCGGTGCCGAAGGAGGGCGCAATGAATGACCTCATCATGACCGTCAACGGGTGGGTCGCGACCGACCCCAGCCAGCACGTCGGGCCCACAGGTGCCCGGCTCACGAGTTTCCGGCTCGCCTCGACGTCCCGCTTCTTCGACCGCGACAAGGGCGAGTGGACGGACGGACGCACGGAGTGGTTCACCATCAAGGTGTTCAGGAACGCGGCGATCACCGTGGCGAACTCCATCAAGAAGGGTCAGCCGGTGACGGTGCACGGACGCTTCCGGACGAACGAGTGGGAGGGCGAGGGCGGCACGCGCACGGACCTCGTCATCGACGCGACGAGCG
>CAZTJX010000059.1:0-9184 GCA_964613755.1 uncultured Demequinaceae bacterium
CTACCTCGGATGGCGTGGGTTCACTCCCGACGAGAGCCGCCTCATGCCCGAGGTCCTCACCATCGGGGGCGACGGCGCGAGCTACGACATCGGCTTCGGAGCCATGTCACGCGTTCTCGCCAGTGGAACCCCCGTGAAGATCCTCGTCCTCAACACGGGCGCCTACTCCAACACGGGCGGCCAGACATCCACCGCCTCGTACATCGGTCAGGACGCCGACCTCTCGCGCTACGGCAAGGTACACGACGGGAAGACCGAGAGCCGCAAGGAACTCGCCCTCCTCGCCGCGTTCCACCCTGGCGTCTTCTCGTGCGTGACGTCCACGTCGCTCCACGGTCACTTCCTGCAGACCTCGCTCGACATGCTTGGGTACCGGGGCGGCGCGGCGGTCATGGACACCTACGCGCCGTGCGGCACGGAGAACGGGATCGCTGAGGATCTCTCCAACGCGCGCTCCCGTCTGGCAGTCGAGAGCCGGATGAGTCCACTGTTCGTCCACGACCCGCGCAAGGGCACGACGCTCGCGGAACGGTTCTCGCTGGACGGCAACCCCGATGTCGACAAGACGTGGACCACGTCCACCCTCGAGTACGTGAACGATGAGGGGCAACTCCAGTTGATGACGACCCCCCTCACCCCTGCGGAGTTCGCGCTGGGCGAGGTGCGGTTCAAGAAGAACTTCACGAAACTCGCGAAGGACCTGGAGAACGGTGCCACGCCCATCGCGGAGTACGTGGAGCTCGCACCCACCGATCGCGCGGGGCGCACCCCCTTCGTGTACGCGACCGATGACGACAAGCGCCTCATCAAGGTCGCCTGCTCGTCGGCGATCGTGAATCTCGTCGAGGAGCGCCGCCACTATTGGCAGACCCTGCGTTTCCTGTCGGGTCAGGCCCAGGCGGAGCTCGACAAGGAGCACATCGACGAAATCGCGGCGCTCACGGCCAAGTACGAGCAGTCGCTCGAGAAGCAGGAGACCTCGCTCGACGACATCGCGAAGGCCATGGCCGACCTCGTCGCGTCGAGCAGGGCCCCTGGGGGTCGCCCGGCGACCGTCACCACCTCGGTCGCGCTGCCCACGCCGACCGCGGAAGCTGCACCGGCGGCCGACGCGGCGCCCGCCGCCGATGCGGGTGACAAGGCCATCTGGCTCGACCCGGCCGACGAACACCTCTGCAACGACTGCGGGACCTGCTATCAGGAGCTTCCGCAATTCTTCCGCAAGAAGACCGAGGTCGTGGACGGAGAGGCGAGGATCCTCGCCGAGTTCATCCCCGGCTCCCTCGACGGCGCAGAGATCACTCCCGACCTTGCCAAGCGCATCGAGCGCGTGCGGGCCAACTGTGACGCGGAGATCATCCGATGAGCACGACCACCGAGTTGCCGGACGGCGCGCCCAAGGGCGAGGATCTCCGTCGGTACATGGACGCCACGCGGGCGCTCCAGGCCACGAGCAACGAGGTCCACGACCTCGAGGCGAGCCAGGATGTCGAGTCGTTCAACCGACAGGTCGAGATCCTCAAGCGACGCCTCCTGGCCGATCCCGCCTCGTTCCGCGACATGTTCATCGCGGACGGCATGCAGGCGGTGGCGTGGGAGTTCAACCAGGGCGACCTCTCCCCCGAGTTCGTCGAGCGGCTCTGGGCGCTTCTCCAGCGCAACGATGCCGCCAGCACGGTCCTCATGCGGTTCATCTGGAACATGCCGATTGGGAAGAAGCGCGCCTTCCTCCGCGGCCTCGACAAGAACCTCTCCGATCGCTACCCGATGTTCGACGGGCTCAGCAACGACTGGCCGGCCGGCAGCTCCATTCCGCCGTACATCAGGACGCCGGAGGAACGCTCGGACGACTTCGCCCTGGTCAACCAGGGCTATTACGGCTACATGACCCTCGGGTACTCCGCGCGCGATATCGAGCTCTTCGTCTGGCTCGAGGCCCTGCGGGACAAGCAGTGCGCCGAGAGACCGTGCGAGCTCGGCATCTTTGTCGCCGAGCACAAGCCACCGAAGGGCGGCTGCCCGGTCCGCATTCACATCCCCCAGATGCTGGAGCTCATCGGCCAGGGCCGCTTCCGCGAGGCCTTCGAGCTCATCGAGGGCTCGAACCCCCTTCCCGATGTCACGGGGCGCGTCTGCCCCCAGGAGCTTCAGTGCCAGGGTGTGTGCCTCCACAAGCTCCCCATGGCGATCGGCCAGGTCGAGTGGTTCCTCCCCCAGCACGAGAAGATGGTGGATCCCGGGGCAGACGAGCGGCGCTTCGCCAGCTTCCCCGACCCGTGGGAGAAGGCGTCCAAGCCCCCCATCGCCATCGTCGGCTCTGGCCCGTCCGGGCTCATCAACGCGTACCTCCTCGCGGTCGAAGGCTTCCCCGTCACCGTCTTCGAGGCGTTCCACGCCCTCGGTGGCGTGCTCCGCTACGGGATCCCCGAGTTCCGCCTCCCCAACGACCTCATCGACGACGTCGTGGGCAAGATCAAGCTGCTGGGCGGCCGGTTCGTGGAGAACTTCGTCGTCGGCAAGACGGGGACGCTCCAGGACCTCAAGGACGCTGGCTTCTACAAGATCTTCGTCGGCTCCGGCGCGGGGCTCCCCCGCTTCATGAACGTCCCGGGCGAGCACCTGCTCAACGTCATGTCCGCCAACGAGTTCCTCACGCGCGTCAACCTCATGCAGGGCCTGCGCCCGGACTACGAGACACCCCTTCCCGAGATCCGGGGCAAGGAGGTCCTCGTCATCGGCGGCGGCAACACCGCCATGGACGCGGCGCGCACGTCTCGCAGGCTCGGCGGAAACGTCACCATCGTCTATCGACGCACCAAGGAGGAGATGCCCGCCCGCGTGGAGGAACTGCACCACGCGATCGAGGAGGGCATCGCCGTCATGGAGTTGCGCGGACCGACGGAATTCCTCGGCAACGACAAGAACTTCGTCACGGCCGCGACGGTCGACGTCATGGAACTCGGCGAGCCGGACGAGTCCGGGCGCCGCAGGCCCGCCCCTACGGGCAAGCAGGAGACGGTTAAGGCGGACTTGGTGATCATGGCGCTTGGCAACGACGCCAATCCGATCATCAAGGACTCCGAGCCGCGCCTCAAGACGTCCAAGTGGGGCACGATCGAACTCAGCCACGAGGGCTCGCAGGAGACGACGCTGGAGAACGTCTACACGGGCGGCGACGCCGCGCGGGGCGGCTCCACGGCGATCATGGCGGCCGGCGATGGCCAGAGCGCCGCGCGCGAGATCCTCGGCGGCGTCGACATCTCCGCGACCGAGATCCGCGACCGCGTCTCCAGGGCCAAGGAGTACACCGACCTCGGGCTCACCGAGCAGACGATCCTGTCCAAGTCCGAACTGAGCGACGGCATCGTCGAGTTCACCATTCGCTCGCCGCTCGTCGCCGCTGCGGCCAAGGCCGGGCAGTTCGTGCGCGTGCTTCCCCGGCCCGACGGCGAGCTCATCCCGCTCACCCTCGCCGACTGGGACGCGAAGGCCGGAACCATCAGCCTGGTCATCCAGGGCGTCGGTACCTCGAGCATCGAGATCAACGCGATGGAGGTGGGCGAGGCCTTCACCGGCATCGCCGGCCCGCTGGGCCGTCCGAGCGACGTTCACGACTACGGCATGGACAAGACCGTCGTCTTCACCGCGGGCGGCCTCGGCCTCCCCCCTGTGTACCCGATCATGCGCGAGCACCTGGAGCGCGGGAACCACGTCACCCTCATCAGCGGCTTCCGGAGCAAGAACCTCATGTTCTGGGACGGCAAGGACGAGCGGGTGGGCGCCCTCCAGGCCAAGTACGGCAAGCAGCTCGAGGTCATCTACGCGACGAACGACGGCACTTTCGGGGTCGAGGGATTCGTGACGACCCCGCTCCAGAAGCTCCTCGACGACCACAAGGCCGGCAAGGGGCGCCCGCTCGCCGAGATCGTCACCATCGGACCCCCGATGATGATGCGGGCCGTGAGCGATCTGTGCGAGCCCTACGGCGTCAAGTGCGTCGCCAGCCTCAACTCGATCATGGTCGACGCGACCGGGATGTGCGGCGCCTGCATGGTGCCCGTCGTCATCGACGGCAAGCCCGTCCGCAAGCACGCGTGCATCGACGGGCCGGAGATCGACTCGCACTCGATCGACTGGGACAAGTTCCTCCCGCGCTTCGGGCTCTTCAAGGCCCAGGAGCAGGCGAGCCTCGCCCGGCACGGACTCGCCTAGCACCAGACGCGACAGCGCCCGCCCCGCATCGCGGGGCGGGCGCTGTTCTACGAGTCGCGACTACTGCGTGAAGAGTGCCGCCGTCTTGATGGCGGTCATGACGACTCCGAACACGAGCGCGCCACTGACGATCACCCAGAGCACGTAGGCGAGAGGGTTGCTTGCGGCCTTCATCACTTGGCTCCCTTGGTTGCGGGCTTCTTGGCGGGCGCTTTGGGCGCCGACGCCTTGGTCACGGTGTCCTTGCCCGCGGTGACGGGCTTGGGGGCCTTCACGGACGCGTGCACCACGTCCGCCTTGTGGTGCTCGGGGACGCTTCCCGCGGCCTCGTGGTACTTGGAACTCACGGGGCGAACGAGCAGGTTCGCGACGAAGCCGAGGACGAGGACTCCCACCATCACGTAGAGCGACGGGCGGTAGAGCGCCGCGCCCTCGTATCCGCGCCGCTCCATGGTGTCGAGGATCCCGTTGATGATCAGGGGCCCCGCGATTCCGGCCGCCGACCAAGCGGTGAGCAGACGGCCGTGGATGGCGCCCACCTCGAACTCGCCGAAGACGTCCCTGAGGTAGGCGGGGATGGTGGCGAAGCCTCCGCCGTAGAAGCTGATGATGAGGAAGGCGAGGACGACGAACAGGATCACCGAGCTCGCCCCTGCAAGGGCGATCGACAGGTACAGAGCCGCGCCGACGCCCAGGTACTTCACGTAGGTCCACTTGCGCCCGATGACGTCCGAGAGGCTCGACCAGCCGATACGGCCGAGCATGTTCGCGAGGGAGAGCAGGCCGACGAAGCCCGCCGCGGCGGCCGCGGTGACCTCGGGGAAGTAGTCCTGGATCATCGGCTTGGCGTTCTCGAGGATCCCGATGCCCGCCGTGACGTTGAGGAACAGGACGAACCAGAGGAGGTAGAACGACCGCGTCTTGATCGCGTTCTTCGCGTTGACCTGACCGCCGGTCGAGAGCTTCGCTCCCCGGTCCTTCGGCGTCCAGCCCTCGGGCTTCCAGCCGACCGGGGGAACCCGGACGACGATCGCACCGAGCGCCATGAGAACCAGGTAGATCGCGCCCATCGTGAGCCAAGCGGGCACGAGAGCCGATGCCTCCGCGGCCTCCTTTGGCACGTCGGCGACCGAGACGCCGAGCGATGCTGCTGCGGCCTCGACGTCGGCGAAGCGCTGCAGGAGCCAGCTCGAGAGCGGCGAGGCGAGCATGGCGCCGCCGCCGAAGCCCATGATGGCGAGGCCGGTCGCGAGGCCGGGACGGTCGGGGAACCACTTGATGAGCGTCGAGACGGGCGAGATGTAGCCGATGCCGAGCCCGATGCCGCCGACGAAGCCGTAGCCGAGGTACACCAGCCACAGCTGCTCGCTGTAGACGCCGAGCGAGCCGAGGGCGAAGCCGGAGGACCAGCAGGCCGCGGCGAGCACCATCGCCTTGCGTGGGCCGTTGCGCTCCATCCAGCGACCGCCGAACGCGGCGGAGAGGCCGAGCATCACGATGCCGATGGAGAAGATCACGCCGATGGAGGTGTGGCTCGCGGGAACCCAGACGCCGTCGACCTCGCTGCCGAAGCGCCAGCGCAGCGCGTCCTTGAAGACGCTCAGCGCGTAGATCTGGCCGATGGACAGGTGGACGGCAAGTGCGGCGGGCGGGACGAGCCAACGGTTGTAGCCGCGAGGCGCAAGGGTGTGCGCCTTGTCGAGGATGCTCACGGAGTTCCTTTCGGTCTGCCTAATAGTGAGGGTTGCCAAAGTCACTTCCGTGGGACCAACGTCGGAGGGACCTTCGTCCGTGGGGGCCTTGGTCCCGGGGCCTCCCCTGAGACCGGGCCCCAGGGCCGGGACCAAGGTCCGGCTACCCCCAACGCGCGCCCGATATGCCACCCCGGGGACCCGCTCGCGGGACCTAGGTCCGGTCGGCCTGACAACTAAACCCAGGAATAATGGCCCTACACGTCCGAGGAGGTACGCATGCCCGTCGTCGTCGCAGCCATTAAGGAGCGCGCCGCAGGGGAGCGCCGTGTGGCGCTCGTTCCTGAGGTAGTCAGCAAACTCGTCAAAGACGGGTACAAGGTGGTGATTGAACCCGGTGCAGGCGAGGAAGCCTCGCACAGCGATGCCGCCTACAAGGCCGCCGGCGCCACGATCGCCAAGCTTCCCGATCTGCTTAAGTCCGCCGATGTCGTCGCCTGTGTGCGCCGGCCCGGTCCCGAGGTGCTCGGCAAACTGCGCAAGGGCCAGATCCTTCTTGGCCTGCTTGACGCGCTCGCCGACCGAGCCCCCCTCGAGAAGGCCGCAGCGGGCGGTGGCTGCCCCATGAGCCTCGACCTGCTTCCCCGCCAACTCTCCAGGGCCCAGACCATGGACGCCCTGAGTTCGCAGGCATCGGTCGCCGGCTACCGCGCCGTCATCGTTGCCGCCGAGACCTTCGACCGGTACTTCCCGATGATGGTCACGGCCGCCGGAACGGCGAAGCCCGCCTCGGTCCTCGTCCTCGGAGCCGGCGTCGCCGGCCTTCAAGCAATCGGAACCGCGAAGCGCCTCGGCGCCCAGGTTTCGGGCTACGACGTGCGCCCCGCGGCCCGTGAAGAGGTCAAGTCCATGGGCGCCCAGTTCCTCAACACGACGGTCGATTCGGCCGCAGGTGAGGGTGGGTACGCCCGCGAGTTGACCAAGGCGGAGGCCGCGCAGCAGCAGAAGGACCTCGCCGACCAGATCAAGAAGTTCGACATCGTCATCACCACCGCGAAGGTTCCGGGCCGCAAGGCCCCTGTCCTCGTTACTAAGGACGTCGTCGAGGCCATGAAGCCCGGCTCGGTCCTGGTCGACCTCGCCGCGAGCGCCACCGGCGGCAACGTCGCGGGCTCGGCCCCCGGCAAGACGGTGACGACCAAGAATGGCGCCCTCATTGTGGGCGCAGACGAACTCGCCGCGGGGATGCCTACGGGCGCCTCCGCCGGCTACTCGCGCAACATCTCGGCCCTCGTCACCTCGATCACCAAGGACGGCGCGATCGTCCTCGATGATGAGGACGAAGTGGTGGCCGCGATGCTTATCCGGCCCGCAACGAAGGGAGCGGCAAAGTGACCCAGCAACTGCTGACGGACCTCAGCATGTTCACCCTCGCGCTCCTTGTGGGCTTCGAGGTCATCTCCAAGATTCCCGCGATGCTTCACACCCCGATGATGTCGGGCGCCAACTCGATTCACGGCGTCATCCTTGTCGGGGCGGTTCTGCTCGCGGCAAAGGCTGACGACATCGCGACGTACGTCCTCGCCTTCTTCGCCGCGGCCTTCGCGGCGATGAACGTCGTGGGAGGCTACGTCGTCACCGACCGGATGCTCGGGATGTTCCGCGCCAAGCCGGTCGCAGAGAAGAAGGAGGACGCCAAGTGAACGGCGTGACATTCGAAGTCGTGGGAGACGCCGCGAAGTTCGGCGGCATCGAAAGCATCATCCGCATCGTCTACTTGCTTGCGGCTGTTGGCTTCGTTCTCGGCCTCCACTTCATGCGCTCCCCCGCCACCGCGCGCCGCGGCAACACGCTCTCCTGGATCGGCATGGCGTTCGCCGTGGCCGCCAGCGTGTTCCACCTGACGAACGGTGACGGCTCGAACCTCAGCACCACCCAGACGGCCTGGATTGCCATCGCCGTCGGTACGGTCGTCGGTGCGGCGGGTGGCCTGTTCTCGGCCCGTCTCGTCCAGATGACGGACATGCCTCAGTTGGTGTCGATCTTCAACGCCGTGGGTGGTGGCGCGGCGGCACTCGTCGCCGTCGTCGACTTCCTCAAGGTGTACCCGGCGCTCGCGCTGAACCCTGGCGCGGTGGAGTCTCTCCAGTTCACCATTCCCGTGGGACTCGATATCCTCATCGGCTCCGTGACGTTCTCCGGCTCGCTCATCGCGGCCGGGAAGCTCCAGGGCTGGGTTTCGGGTAACCCGATCCTCTTCCCCGGCGCCCGTTTCCTCTCCGCCCTCTCGGCGGCGGCGGGTATCGGCGGCGTCGTGTGGCTCGCGATGGCCCCGGGGATGGTTCCCCTGTACGTGGTCACGGCGGGCGCTCTCGCCTTCGGCATCCTGCTCGTCCTGCCGATCGGTGGCGCGGACATGCCCGTCGTGGTGTCCCTGCTCAACGCGTTCACGGGCCTCGCGGTTGCGATGGCCGGGTTCGTGGTGGGCAACCCGATCCTCATTATCGCGGGTGCCCTGGTGGGTGCCTCCGGTTCCATCCTGACCAAGCTCATGGCGGACGCCATGAACCGCTCGATCATGGCGATCATGGTCGGCGGGTTCGGCACGACGGACTCGGGTAGTGACGGCGCTACTGGTGGCGGCACCACGCGCCTCGTCGGCAGCGACGACGTCGCGGTTCAGCTCGCATACGCGCAGAAGGTCATCATCGTCCCGGGCTACGGCCTGGCGGCGGCGCAGGCCCAGCGCGAGGCGGGCGACCTCGGCAAACTGCTCGAGGAGCACGGCATCACGGTTCTCTACGCGATCCACCCCGTTGCGGGTCGCATGCCCGGGCACATGAACGTGCTCCTGGCGGAGGCCGACGTGCCCTACGAGATGCTCAAGGAGATGGAGGAGGTCAACGGCGACTTCGACACGTGCGATGTTGCGCTTGTGATCGGCGCCAACGACGTCACCAACCCCGCGGCACGTCGAGGCGGCAACCCGATCTCGGGAATGCCGATCCTCAATGTGGACCACTCCAAGTCCATCGTCGTCATCAAGCGCTCGCTCGGGTTCGGTTATGCCGGCCTCGACAACGAGCTCTACACGAACCCGAAGACCGGGATGTTCCTTGCCGACGCCAAGAAGGGCTTGAACGAGCTCATCGCGGCCGTGAAGGAATACCTCTAGAACCCGAGTCTTTCTTCCGAAGTACCGGTCCCGCCCGCGACACCCTCCCGTCGCGGGCGGGACTTTCTTCCCCCTCGCCGCTACCCCTAGGGGTATAGCATCGTGT
>CAZTJX010000060.1:0-2491 GCA_964613755.1 uncultured Demequinaceae bacterium
TGTCAGCGCGATGAGGGGGGTGATCAGGGTGAGAGCGACAAACACTCCAGTACCCGCCGGCAACCCTTTGACAAAGCGCATAGAGGACCCCTTCTCCACTGATGCCGAGCCTAGCGGAGGCGTCCGATTTGTATGGATCGACACGGACCGCAGTTCTTGTCGATGCCGTCCTGTCCCATCAGAAGTCCTCCTCAGGATCTCACTGTGTATCGACAAGCCAGGTCGTTGGAACGGCCGAACCAGGCGGCGCGTCTCTGATGGCCGCTGTGCGTCCGAGGGCATCGGGACTTGAAGACCCTGTCGAAGGGTCTTCGGACGAGCCCAGAACACGCGGCTCTCGTGAGCACGCCATCCACCGTGAACTCCTGGCGCAAGCTCACCTCCACGTTCGGATAGACGTGACTTGGGGATGTCCCGCGTCAAGTAGTTGCCGCTCGTCCGGTGGCCTGGAAGGTGGGGATCACGGGGTCGGCGTGGCCGAGGTGGACGTCGCGTGGCCGGTTCCACGCGAGGTGCTCGCGCGGCGGATCTCGTTGGACTCGATGCGGAACTCCTCTGCCTCTCTCTGCAAGCCGGGGGGTCGTCGATCTGCTCACGGGATTGGCGTTCGTGTTTCAGCGACGGGAAGGCGCGTTCCCCCACGCCGTCTTGGCCGGGCGAGCGCACGCGGGTGTGCACGTGCCGCAGTTCGGGCCGGGCGGCGATCAGAGCGCCGAAGCGGAAGGACCGGAAGGGGGCTCCGTTGTCGGTGACCAGCGTGACGGGGACGACCTCGCCGGCGTCGAGGTCGGCGAGGTGCTCGACGAGGGGGACGCCGTCGAGGAGGCGTTCGGCCTCGTTCAGTGCGAGTTCGACGGCGCTGATGGCGTCGGGCTGGTTCGCGGTCGGTGACCAGTGCCAGGCGAACTCGTATTTCGACCAGCAGTCGGTGCCGGCGGCGACGCTGCCGGTGCGGCCGGCGGCGGTCTCGTATTCGCTGAAGTGAAACTGCAACACCTGACTGGGGCCGGTCGGTGCGGCCGCGAGCGCAGCCTCGCGGGCACGAGCCAACTCGCGTCGCTGCTTCTAAGTCGGCCTTGAGCAACAGCGCCTCCACGTCCAGCAGGCGTGCGACGCTGGAGGCCGGGGTCTCATAGCCCGCGTGGTGGGCCATCGCCCGCACCTTCCGATGCCCCCACGCCGTATGCGCGGCCGCCAGGTCCGCGATCACGCCGTAGTGAGCCTTGGCGCACCGGCGCCGGCCACGGCCCCTTCACCAGCGCGCCCGCTCGGGCGCGAGCCCGCCATCGGCGATACGTGCGCAACGGGATGCGGACCAGTTCGGTGAACCTCGTGGCCGGCATCCCGTGCTCGACGCGGATTACCTCGAGGTCTTCGAAGGGCCCACGTGGCACTCCGCGGACTTCTTCCACACCCGAATCTCGACCGCAGCCTCACCAAGAGCCTGCGTCAAGTCAGCAACCTCGGCCTCAAGCTGCCGTTCCCGCGTCGACGGGCCATTCCGGCCTGCCACCATCGCGATCTTGCCGGCCTCGACGAACTCGGCCTTCGACCGTCCGATCGACTGCTGCGAAACCCGCTCCTTGCGAGCCACCTCCGCGATCGTGACCTCGCCGGCCAGCACCGCCAACACGATCCGAGTCTTCTTCTCCGCCGGTATCAGCGGGGGATTCCCCATCGCTCACCTTCTGGAATCAACGGGTCAAGTCTCTCCTCGCCGGAGTGCCAGAGGGCGTGAGACGGGACATGACCACCCCAGTCAACCAATCTGGGGGGCAGACCCTTGTGACCGATGCCAGCACATGATACTTTCCGAGTGTCATGCATTGCCAACAGTCGCGAGGGGGCGTGAAAACGAAGCGGTTTCGTAGGGGTCTAGCGGCTGGCGTCGTGTCGTGCGCATTGGTGTTCGTCACCGCCGTGCCGTCGCAAGCCTACGTTCTGAACGGGAGTACGTCGGTAAGCAAGTCTTCGACGTCCTATCAGTTCTTCAAGCAGATCTGTCACTGGGAGACATACCCAATGTCATTCTGGAACAACGCATCGGCCTATGAGACTAGGGTCAAGAACACCAACGGCCCGAAAACCTATACCGCGGACCTTACGTCGGGCGAGTGGATCGGCTGGACCAGCGCCCAAGTTCCGCCTGGTGAGTGGTACTTCTACGCGAAGAGAACCTCCCCGAGCGGCTCGGGCTACTACTCCCTCAGCTATTCGATCGTCTATCGCCCGTGCATCTAGTTGCTGTGCGCTCGCAGGCGGTCGACCTGCAGAGGCAGAGTGCAATGGTGGGCAGTCGGTGAGCATCCTTCGATTGGCGGCCCTCGCTGGACTCGTCGTGACTTGCGGTTGCGCGGCTCCTCCGGTGTCCGTGTCGTCAGACGCTCTTGACGTCTACGATTACTTTCTCGAACACGGTGTCGACTTGGAGCACGCGCGCGACGACCTCGGGATGCGCCGCCGCGACATCATGGATCTCGGCCGGATCATC
>CAZTJX010000060.1:2501-9158 GCA_964613755.1 uncultured Demequinaceae bacterium
TACGAGGAGGTCGCCGACCGCGGATACGTGCTTGTTTCCGACATTCACAAGGTGATGCCCGAATTGATCGCATGTGTGAGTGACGTCGGATACGAGGTCGAGTTCGACCCTTCGGCACCAGGATTCTTCGGACTTCCGAATGTCAACTGGGCGTACATCACACCACCAGACAAGACCATCAGCGCTGGTGAGGAGGACCTCATCGCGGCGTGCAATGAACGAACGGTTGGCACCCTGATCACGATGTTCTATAACCAGCCATCGTCTCCGGAACGCGACAACGCTTGGATCGCGGACGGTCGTCGAGATGCTTCGAAACTGTGCCTCGAGAACGCCGGGTACTTCGTTGGGGACGGCGCCTCGTTCCAGAGCTACGTCGACGTGGCGAAGCTGATGGCCACGGAGACTGGCGACAACAGTTGCCTCGATCTCGTGATCTTTGGTACCGGTGACGTTTCGCCTGCCGCTTCGTCAGGCACACTGACGGGCTAGCGTGCTCGCCTTGACGGCACCCCTGAGCCGAATTCCGTGCTCTCGGAGCTGAGCGGCCACGTGGTCGCCCGTCACTCCGAGTTGTCGCCCGATCTCAGCGCACGATGTCCCCGCCTCGTACATGCGGATCACTTGAGGGAGTTGCTCGACTGCCAGACCATCCTTGCGAAGGCGCAGGCCGCGTTGCCGACGGAGCCGACTAACGGTGGCCCTGCGGCATCCAAACTCCTCGGCCAGGTCGCATGTTGCGGTAACTTACCTGTATCACCTGACGGGCTCGTCTACCCGATGAGCCGAGGGCGGGTGGTCCAGTATCTTCACCTCCGCCGCCTTGAGGCGCATACTCGGCGTCCAGGGCAAGTCAGTTTCAACAGGACATCCACCCCGAATCGTTGCTAGCGTGTAATTGCCGCAGACGCTGCAACACAAAGGAATGGGGAAAGCCATGAAATCAACGAAGTTTCGGGGACGCGTCGGTCGGACACTTGCCGTGCTCGCAGTCACGGGAGCCGTCTCCATCGCGGTCGGCGTGCCAGCCTCCGCCACAACCGTAAGCGACTGCAACTACTACTACGTGTGCATGTTCAAGGACTCGAGCTATAACGGAGGAATCGCGTCCTTCACAGCAAGCGTCAGCAACTACTCGGGCCACTACTTCATCGAGCCGATATCCGGCCTCAACGACGCCGCGTCGTCCATCTACAATCACAACGGATCGTGCAACACGAACCACTACGAGAACTCCAGTTACAGCGGGACCTATTTCTCGACGATCGTGGGCGGCAGGTACTCGACAATCGCCCTCAACGACCAGCTGTCGTCGCACAAGAACTGCCCGTCCTAGGAGGCCCACTCGGGTAGGTGAGGTTCAGCTGCGGCGCGACACCGCAACTGCGGTATCGCGCCGCAGCCAGAACCATGTCCGGTAGTACCAGTCCAGATGAGGGTGTCTTTCGGCCGGGGAGCAGCAATGTCGACTGAGGTTTGCACGAGGCGTACGGTGGTCGTCGCGGCGGTAGTGATATCGATCCTTGCGGGTGTGCTCTCGGGATGCGCGGAATCGGCGGGGTCGTCGACGGCTCTTCCCACTGCTGATCTGTCACTCCTCGTGGCGAGCGCGCATAGGACGATGAACATCGAAAGCCGGGCGGAGAACACCGTGGTTCGGGATTGCATGGAGCAAGCAGGCTTCGAGTTCTACGTGGACAGTTCGACGCCAACGGAATTCTCGAACGATCAGGGTTACAGCATCTTCGCCGGCGTGATGACCGCGGAGTCCGCGCCCGTCACGGGCTACGGTCCCTTCCTGGACTCCCCGTACTTTCAGGCGGAGGCGTCCACTGCGGGTGGTGCGGTCGACCCGGAAGACTCCGTGTCCTCGGAGACCCGCAACGCTGACTATTACTTCGGTCTGCCCAAGGGCGACCAAGTTGCGTACGAGGAGGCGTTGGACGGTGGCCCCGACGCTCGGCAGATCACCCTTGACGATGGCACTCAGTTTTCGGCCGAGGGTTGCCGGGCCGAAGCACGGCGCGTAGTGCTAGGCGATCAGTGGTTCGATGTAATCGTGACGTTCAACGCAGTTCAATTGACGCTTATCCAATTGGACATCAGCGCGGACCCAGAGTTCAGCGCGGCTGCGGCATCCTGGAAGTCGTGCATGGCGGAAGCCGGATATCGCTTCGATACGCTCGGTGACGCGATCGCCGCAGGGATCGCACTCCGCGGAGACGCGGTGCAACCGACGGTGGAGGAAACGAGGCAGGCGGCAACGGATGTCATGTGTCAGGATCTTTCTCGCTTGGCTGACGCGTCCCACCGTGCCTTCGACCGACTCGAACGCAAGACCATCGAGGACAACCTCGATACGCTGCTTTCCTGGGAAGCCCAGGAGCCCAAAATCCTCGAACGCGCGAGCGCGATCCTCGGCGTCACGTACGAACCCGCCACCTAGGATCGAGGAGTGAGGACCGAGAGAACGCCCGCTGAATTGCGCCGTGTCCAGGCCCTCATCACGGCGGTCGTCATCCTCGCCGTCGGGATCGGGCTCGGGGTCATGGGATCTCGCCTGCTCAGGAGCCCCGGTGAAGCAGCCCTGGAGAACGCACCGCCGACGTTGCCACCGGCGACTGCAATCGTCGAGGAAGGCGTGCTCGGGGACTCGATCGTCGTCGACGCGGTGTTTGCCTCGAACGGGGACCAACCGATCCCCTCAGCAGACGTCGACGGCGTCGTAACTTCGGCACCGCCACTTGATGGATCTATCTCGCCTGGAAGTGTCGTGCTCGAAGTATCTGGTCGCCCAGTCTTCGTGCTTTCTGGCGACGCTACGGTCTACCGTGACTTCGTCGGCGGTACCCGCGGCAAGGATGTCGAGTCCCTGCAGTCAGGCCTGGCTGCGCTGAACTACGACGTCGGTCCCATCGATGGGATCTACGGGTCTCGGACCGCCGCTGCGGTGCGGGCCCTATACGTCAACGCGGGCTATGACCCCCCTGCCGCGGCGTCGACGTCTGCAGAGTTAGCTGTTGCTCAGGCCCAGGTGGCTTCGGCGAGTGCCACGCTTCGAGATCTCGAGGCGGCATCCGCGGACCCGGCGGACATATCGGTCGCCGCCGCCGCGCTTGCCCTCTCCCGCGAGTCGCTCATCACGACGCGCGATGCCTCGCTCACCCCCTTCCCTGCCGATGACGTGGTATTCATCAAAGGCACCCTGAGCGACGTAGTGGTCTCTGGCGCGAGGGTCGGAAGACCTGCGACACGAGGCCTAATAGTCTTGGCTTCGGAGAGTAGCCGAACCTTGTGGGCCAGCGTTCCTCGAACAGTCGCCGCCCGCCTGACCGTCGGGACCCCCGTTTCCATCACAGCAGGCTTGGGCGAAGTCGGCTTGGGATCCATTCCCGGGGCCGTCTCGTGGATCGCTTCGAGCGTTGGTGTGGATGGAGTGCGAGACCGATTCGGCGACTCGTTCTCCATGCCGTCGGCGTAAGTCGGACTGGAGATCACCCTCGCGGCGCCCGTGTCGCGCGCAGACGCCGGCCAGCCGAAGGCGACGATCGACATGGGCGCCGACAGCGAGCCAACTTTGATAGTGCCACTCTCTGCAATCCGTACCTCGGCTGACGGCGCGACTACGGTGGCGGTGCAAGTTCGAGGCTCAAGCGGAGAAGTCGAATTCACGTCTGTCGAGGTCACAGTGCTCGACACCTTGTCAGGCCGGGTAAGCGTAACGAGCACCGAGCTTCGAATAGGCGATCACGTTGCCATTCCGTGATGGTGATGACAGAGCGTCAGTCATCTTTGACGACGTCTCGAAGCGATACCCGGGACCCCCGCCCGTCACAGCGCTTTCTGAGATCCGTCTTCGGGTGGATCGACATCGGCACACCGTCATCACCGGCCCGTCCGGATCGGGCAAGTCGACGCTCGTCAACATCATTGGCGCGCTTGACGTCGTGACGAGCGGTCGAGTCAGTATCGATGGCCACGATCTCACCGATGCGGACGAGCGGGAACGTGCATGGCTTCGCCGCACCAAGCTCGGCTTCGTTTTCCAGTCGTCTCACCTCCTTCCGGATCGGAGCGTGGTCGAGAATGTCGAGCTCGCTCTGATCTTGCGTGACGGTCGGGCTAAGCCGGGGCATCGATCCAAAGCCCGCGAGGCGCTCGCCGCGGTGGGACTCGATGCGCGTTGGTCGGCGGACACACGACACCTTTCCGGCGGCGAAAGCCAAAGGGTTGCGATCGCTCGCGCACTCGTCAAGCAGCCGTCCCTCATCATCATGGATGAGCCGACGGGAAACCTCGATTCCCACTCGGCGAAACGGGTGCTCGATCTCGTTCGCGACGTGTTGTCCTTCGGAATCACCGTGATCACGGTTACCCACGATCCCATCGTCCGGGCGGCTGGGGACACCGTCATCACAATGCGGGACGGCCGAGTTGAGGTCGGGCAGGCGACTCATGGCTGAGGGCAAACGCCGAGCCGTCGGTCTGAGTTTCGCTGCGACGCTCCGCGAAGCGATCGTATCCATCGTCGCCAATCCCGTACATTCGGCATTCAACGTAGCGGGCATGGCGCTTGGCGCTACAACGGCGATCGCGGCCATCGGAGTGAGCACGACGTCCCAATCGCAAGTGGACAGCGTCTTTGACGCCTACGCCCAGACCCAGGTGACTGTCGTGGCCGACGACACAGATGGCCCGCGCCTCGCGCAGTCGGAAGCCCGTTTCGAGGAGCTTCTGGGCGTGGTGGCGGCGACGACGGTCGCCCGACTCCAGGAACTCGCGGCGCCAGGGCAAACCCGCTCGTCCGACGATCCGGGAAGCGGCGTCAATGTGACCGTCTATGCGATCGGGCCTTCGGCCGTCGACGCGCTCGAGCTCGGAGACTGGGCGGGGCGGCCCATTGACGCAGGCTTTCACGGCCGGCGCGATGCCGTCGCCGTCGTCGGAGCGGGCGTCGCGCATGACCTGGGCCTATCTCCTCCCTATGGAGAAGCCACGGTGAAGATCGCAGGCGAAGAGGTTACCGTGATCGGAGTATTCGGGTTCTCACCCCGCGAGCGCCAACTTACGCAGGCGGTGCTCGTCCCTCGCTCGTGGTCCGAACTCCAGAGCCTTGCCGTGACCGCGCAACAGCTCATCGTCCGCGTTGACGTGGGCGCGGCCAACGTGATCGCCCAGCGGGCTCCCGGTATCGTGGACCCATTCGAGCCTGAGCGGGTAACGGCCTCGGCGCCGCCAACCGCGGACGCGCTACGCGCGCAGGTGGCAACCAAGGTCGGCGTACTTGTCTTCGCAATGGCTGCCGGGGCGCTCCTTGTAGGCTCGATCGGCATATCGAACACCGCCCTTGTGGGAGTGCTCCGTCGAACGGGGGAGTTCTCGCTTCGACGCGCCTTAGGCGCGACACCGCGAGACATCGCCCGACTTGTGATCATCGAGGGAGCGATTCTCGGTCTCCTTTCGGGTGTGCTCGGGGGAGTCACGGGAATGCTTGTCGTAGTAGGCGTCTCGTGGGTCGCAGGTTGGACACCACTCCTGGAGGTAGGGTGGGTTGGACTCGTCGCAATCGGCGCGAGCGTTCTAGGGGCGCTGTTCTCGGCGTATCCCGCAAGGCGGGCCAGCGCGCTCGAACCAGCAACGGGCCTGCGCCAGATTCAGTGAGCCGCGCGCGGCTTGTTGACTGTGGGCGCGTCGCCCTCGACCAGGCGGGAAACGATGTGCCGATCGATCGACCACTCGTGGCTGGAATTGCGGCGGCATTGTGCAACGAAGTTCCATTTCGGCGGGACCCACTCGACTGATCCGTCTCGGTGTGTGCGCTCGCTAGGTGCGACAGGCACTCGAATCAAGCGAAGAGATCGCGTCTTCCTGCAGCTGGGGCAAATCGCACGAGTCCGGACCGCCCGCAGTCGATGAGACTCCGAGCCCCCAATGTGGCGGTGTTGCATCAGACGTCCGGTGGAGATCGGGATGGCCTCGTTTCGGGCCGTCCAGAAGAGCACCCAGAACACACCCGCGACGACCAATAAGGCGAAGAACACAAGGACCCAAAGGGGCGGCGAAGGGAAGTCAAGTCCGGTACTGCCCGGTTCGACGGTCGAAGTCGTGTCAGAGAAGCCCATTTTGAAGTTCGAAAGGCCCCTCCACATAGTCAAGACGTCGGCCGCTAGCGCGACGATCGTGGCCGCCAGGTACCATCCGGCACGCGGGCCGAATTCGCGGTCGCTCGCAACCGTCACCTGTCCGGGCGGCAGTCGAGGCGGGACGCTTGAACTCAGGACGTTTACAGTGTTCGTGATGTTCGTGCGCGAGTGCTTTCCGAGCGTGTTGTTCGCGAAATTCCCATGGCCATCGATCGTGGTCACCGCCGACTCCTTCGTGATTGGGTAATCTGGCGCGAGACTACTGACGGGGTCTGACATTGCGACCAGTAGAAGCGCGGATGGCATGAAACGAGGCCGTCAGGAGCCACTCACGAGGCAGTTCTGGATTGAGCCTGGTGCGCCGGTGTCAGGCCACGTAACCAGCCGCATCGAGGGCTTCACCCACGGTCGCGAAGTGCTGGTAGGCGGCAAGAGCAACGCTCAGTACAGTTGAAGGCTCCCCGGTGACTGGGTGCGTAATGACCTCGTGAACCCGCGCGGGAACGACATGCGC
>CAZTJX010000061.1:0-331 GCA_964613755.1 uncultured Demequinaceae bacterium
GCGATGTCTTGCGTCACCGCGTTCCGCGGAATAGTCACATAGTCGGCCCCGCCATACATGGACGTGATGGCGCCCGTCGCGGGATCGAGGGTGACGATCGCGAGCCGGAGGTTCGGGCTATGGCCCTCGGGGAGGGTCGCCGCGCCATTCTGCGCCGCCTGCTGGGTCTTCACGTCGATCGACGTGACGATCGTGTACCCGCCCGTCTCGACGTCGTCCTGTCCCAAGCCGGTGCGCTCGGCGACCTCGACGATGGCCTGGCGCAGAAGGTATCCCTGCGGCCCTCCGAAGACGTTGTCCCTGCGATACTCGGTGGTCTCGGGGAATTCGA
>CAZTJX010000061.1:341-9109 GCA_964613755.1 uncultured Demequinaceae bacterium
CGATCGGACGGCGTAAGCCAGCCGCCGGATTCCATCCCGTCGAGCACATAGTTCCAGCGAGCCTCGGCTTGATCCGGATCGATCCTGGGGTCCCATGCGCTCGGCGCCGGGATGATTCCCGCAAGGAGGGCCGCCTGAGAGAGCGTGAGGTCGGCCGCATCGACGTTGAAGTACTCGCGCGCCGCCGCCTGGATCCCGTATGCCCCGCGCCCGAGGTAGATGGTGTTCATGTAGTTCTCGAGGATGCGGTTCTTGTCCTGCTGCTGATCGATCTTCAGTGCGAGAAGCGCCTCCTCGGTTTTGCCCCGGAAGTCCGTCGTCGTCTCGCCGACGTAGTACCGCTCGACATACTGCTGGGTGATACTCGACCCGCCCTGGCGGTGACCGAGGACCACGGTCTTGAACAGCGCGCGAGCCGTACCAAGGAAGTCGATCCCCGGATTCGTGTAGAAGGTCCGATCCTCCGCCGCGACAACCGCGTGCGGCACATAGTCGGGCAGGTCGCTGATGGACACCGATTCGCGGTTCGCGACGCCGATGCGCCCCATCTCGGTGGTGCCGTCGGAGTAGTAGAAGATCGAGGACTGGGCCTGGGCGAAGTCGCTCGGGAGGGGAATCTGAATCCGCGCATAGTAGATCGACATCCCGACGACCGCGATCGTGCCGAGCACCAGTCCGATGGTGAGGCCCCAGGCCCCGATTCGGCGAAGGGTGCGGACCCAGCGGGGACGGACCTTGCGCCGCGATGATCCCCTGACGGCCCCCGTCTTCCGGGTTGCCGACGCCGCCGTTCCCGCGCGGGGCTTGGGTTTGGCGAGCCGATTGGAGGTTCCCGTGGGACGCGGCCGTTGTGCGCTGCGCCCCGTTGCGGGCACGCGCTGCGCCTGCGATCGCGTCGTGCGTCGCTTCGGGGGCTTCCGCGCATCGGTCACCCCAGGAGTCTAGGCGAGCGTCGCGGGAGCCACTCGGTGGCTCGCGGAGGCACCTCGGCGAGAGTCACACCAGCCCGGTGCATCGTCCACTCGATGTATCGCCGCGATACAACTTCCTGCTATGGTTCGAGTGCGCGTCGCGTCTGGCGCCGCGCCCGTGACCGTGGAGGGAGGACCGATGGCGAAGACCGACGTGCTCACGCTCGCGATTCTCGGTATCCTAGAAACGTCCCCCCTGCACGGGTACCAGATCCGGAAGCAACTCGGAGGCGAGCTCGGCCCCTTTCGGGCCCTGAGTTACGGCTCCCTGTACCCCGCGCTGAAGCGCATGGTTCGTGAAGGCCTCATCGGCGCCGATGCCCCTGAGGAATCCGCGAGGGGTTCGCGTCGCTCGAAGATTGCGTACCACCTCACGGACGCGGGAAGGGTCCGGCTCCGCGAGGAACTGGCCAACGCGGGAACGTCCTCGTGGGAGGACGACGCGTTTGACGTGCGATTCTCGATGTTTGATCGCACCGATTCGGCCACGCGCCTACGCATCCTCGAGGGGCGCCGGACCAGGCTTGCGCAACGACTGGAGGACGCGGGACTCAACCTCCGGAGAGTGCGCGAGCGCCAAGACGGCTACACGGCAGAACTTCACCGCCACGGCCTTGAAACGGTCGAGCGAGAGGTCGAGTGGCTCGACCGACTGATTGACGAAGAGCGATCCGCCCTTGGCGGTAAACCATCATCCGCTGGTGCGGACAACTAGTAAGGGGTTACACATGGCCAGCCTGCGCGTTGCCATTATCGGCGTCGGAAACTGCGCGACGTCTCTCATCCAGGGCGTCGAGTTCTACAAGGACGCCAAGGCGGGTGACACCGTTCCCGGTCTCATGCACGTCCAATTCGGCGACTACCACATCAGCGACATCGAGTTCGTCGCCGCCTTCGACGTCGACGCGAAGAAGGTCGGGCTCGAGCTCGTTGCGGCGACACAAACGTCGGAGAACAACACCATCAAGATCTGCGACGTACCCGCCACCAAGGTCACCGTCCAGCGCGGACACACCCTCGACGGCCTCGGCAAGTACTATCGCGAAACCATTGAGGAGTCCGACGTGGAGCCCGTGGACATGGTCCAGGCGCTCAAGGACACCAAGGCCGACGTTCTGGTCTCGTACCTTCCCGTCGGCTCGGAAGAGGCGGACAAGTACTACGCGCAGTGCGCGATCGACGCAAAGGTCGCGTTCGTCAACGCCCTCCCTGTATTCATCGCCTCGGACCCCGAGTGGGCCAAGAAGTTCGAGGACGCTGGCGTCCCGGTGGTCGGTGACGACATCAAGTCACAGGTGGGCGCGACGATCACGCACCGCGTCCTGGCGCGACTCTTCGAGGACCGCGGCGTCCGCTTGGACCGCACCTACCAGCTCAACGTCGGCGGGAACATGGACTTCAAGAACATGCTCGAACGCGAGCGCCTCGAGTCCAAGAAGGTCTCCAAGACTCAAGCCGTCACGTCGAACCTCAACGAGGGTCCGCTCGCGGGTCTCAAGGACTCCCGCAACGTGCACATCGGTCCGTCCGACTATGTGGCGTGGCTCGATGACCGCAAGTGGGCGTACGTCCGCCTCGAGGGCTCCGCATTCGGCGAGGTGCCCCTGAACATGGAGTACAAGCTCGAGGTCTGGGACTCCCCCAACTCGGCCGGCATCATCATCGACGCCATCCGTGCGGCCAAGATCGCCAAGGACCGTGGAATCGGCGGCCCGATCCTCTCGGCCGCGACGTACTTCATGAAGTCGCCTCCCGTGCAGATGGAAGACACCCTGGGTCGCGAGCGGCTCGAGAAGTTCATCCGCGGCGAGGTCGAACGCTAGAGCCCCCGTTCCGCACCAGCGCGCAGCACGAGGCCGGGTCCCGAAAGGGGCCCGGCCTTCGCGTGTCTCGAACGTCACACGACGGGCGCAGGGCGTGTCGCGTAGCATCGGAAGTGGCTCAAGGAGGCGGTATGACCCGGTGCGACAGTTGCGGCATGCCGCTCAACGACGACACGCGCGGCACCGAAGCGGATGGGAAAGCAAGCGAGATCTACTGCTCCGCCTGCTACGTCAAGGGTACGTTCACCCTTCCAGACGGCCCGATTGAGGCCGTGCAGGCCAAGGCAATCGAGGCGATCGTCAAGCAAGGTGTGCCCCCACTCGCTGCCAGGAAGCTCACGGAGAATATCGCGGAGCTCGCTCGCTGGAAGTAGGTTAGCGCCGACGCACGGCGAGTGACGTGAGCGCGGCCGACGCAAGGACAAGGACGAACGCTACGGCCGACGTCATCGGCACCCCCGCGACATGCGCGACGTACCACGTCAATACCCCGCGGAACCCGACGACGGCGTAGCCGAGCATCCCCACGATCGCGCAGGCGACACCGAGCGCGGCGAGGAGCGTCCGCCACCAGGACGAACCGACGATCGGGGAGCGGTCCTGTGGCCGGTCGAAGCGCCGGAAGGCCGCGACGAGACCCGCGACGAGCGCGAGGAACACCACGAACTGCGGAAGGCGCGTCCACCACCACACCGCGGTCGTGGGCTCCGGCATCGGTGAGAAGAGCAGGTGCCACCCCACGTACATCGCAATCAGCGCGGAGAAATGCCATAGGAACGCGGTCATGGCGACCGAGCCTCCGGCGATCACGGTCGCCCAAGCCCGTGGACGCTCGAGCCAGCGGCGCACGGGCGCACGGAGCAGGAGCAGGACCCCCGCCTGGGCGATGGCGAACGCAAGCAACACCACCGTCGGCGGCGCGAGATTCGACAGCTTCTCGCCGTCGTACGACACCATTGCCGTCCCGTACGGGCCGAGCCACATCAGGAGCGCCGCCGCGCCCGCGCCGACGCCAACAAGCGCCAGCCCGAGGCGCCGGGCGCCGAACCGGTCCGCAATCCCGTCGGCATAGAAGAAGCCCAGTTGGTGGACGGTCAGCCAGACGAGCGCGAAGTTCAACCACTTGACGCCCTCGACGCCCTCGGCGAGCCGCAGCCAATCGACGAGCGCTACGGCGAACACGAGCGACGCGAGGGCGCGCCAGCCGAAGCGCTCATGGAGGCGCAGCATCGCCGGGGCAAGGCCCGCCGCGATGAGGTAGATCCCAATGAACCACAGCAGCTGACCGGCGATGGCCAGCACGGGCGAGTACTTGGTACCCGTCCCGAGGATCGCCTCGACAACCGCCCCCGCCACCGTCCCGACGGCGACGAACACGAGCGCGGGCCACACGAGCCGCGCGATCCGCGACCTGGCGAAGTCCGCGTACCCGCCGCCGCGCTTCGCGAGACTCCGCCACGACGTCGCGTGGGCGAAACCCCCCACAACGAAGAAGACCGGCATCACCTGGAGCACCCACGTGGCGGGCCGCGTCCACGAAGCGAGCGCCAGAATGTTCGTGAAGAGGAAGGAATGCCCGCCCGTCGCGACGGGACGATCGTCGACGACGGCCATGAGGAAGTGTCCGAGGATCACTCCCGCGAGCGACGCTACGCGGAGGAAGTCAACATAGCGGTCGCGCGACGCGGGAGTCGCTGCGGCAAGGGAGGCGACGTCGCTCATGACGCCAGACTAGGCGTCAGAGGGGGTCCGTCACCCGTACCCTGGTCGCATGCCCGTCATCGCCGAACTCCGCCACCTGCTGCGGGGATCCGGTTTTCGCAAGCTCACCGTCACCCGCCTCCTCTCCCAATTCGGCGACGGTATGTTCCAGGCAGGGCTCGCCTCCCTCCTCTTCTTCGATCCGACGCGCCAATCCGGCGCGCCGCAGATCGCCCTGGGTTTCTTCCTTCTGCTCGCCCCGTTCACGCTCGTGGGACCCTTCGTTGGCCCGCTCGTCGACCGCTGGCAGCGTCAGCGTATCGTCCTCGTTGGCAATCTCGTCCGAGTAGCGTTGACCGTCGTCGTCGGCGCCGCCATGACCGTCGGTGGCTGGGACGTCGTGGTCTACGTGGGCGCGCTCGGGGTGCTCTCCCTCAACCGCTTCCTCCTGGCGGCGCTCGCGGCCGCGATTCCCCGTGTCGTCAGCGACGATGACCTCCTTGCCGCGAATGCCATCCTTCCGACCCTTGGCACCCTCGCCTCTCTCCTCGGGGCTGGCGTCGGTGTCGGCCTGTCGCGTATGGGGGCGATGGATGACTCTCTGACCCTCGCCGCTCTCGCGGCAGCCGCAGCCACGTTCGCGTCCTCCTCGTGGGCGGCAACCTTCCTCGACCGCACCGAGCTCGGCCCCCTCCATCCCCTCGATCCGGGCCAGCTTCGCGAGCATTTCGCGGACCTCATGCGCGGACTCCGCTCGGGGGCGCGGTACCTCCGGGAGCGGGTCACTCCCGCTCACGCCCTACTCGTCATGGCCGTTCAACGCTTCCTCTACGGACTGGTGTTCGTCGCGTCCATCGTCATTGCGCGCAACATCCTCGCCGATCCGGCCGATACCGACGCGGGTCTTGCCGCCTTCGGCGGAGTTCTGGTCTTCGCCGGTGTTGGCTTTGGACTCGCCGCAATCCTCACGCCGGTCCTGGGGCCCTGGGTCTCGCGTCACTCATGGGTGGTGTGGTGTTGCGTCGTTGGCGCGGTCGGGCAGGTGATCCTGGCATTGTCCGCGAGCCCGTTCGCGCTCTACGCCGGGGCCGCGGTGGTGAGCTTCGCGGTCCAGGGTGGCAAGATCGCCGTCGATACGATCGTGCAACGCGACACCGAAGACGGCGTGCGTGGCCGGGCCTTCATCCTGTACGACATGGCGTACAACGTCGCCTTCGTTTCATCCGCCGCGGCGGCCGCGCTCATCCTGCCCGACTCCGGTTACTCGCGCACCATGATGGTGTGCCTGATCGTCGCCTATCTGATCGCCGCCGCGCTCTACGCGATCGCGCCTCGCACGCCCCGTCCTCTTGGCGCACCGCGTCCACCTCGCCAGCTCGCCGCCTAGGCCCCCTCGCTCCGCGTCGCCCACCACGTGAGGAGTCTCTCGCGCGCCACGTCCTCCCCGAGCGGCCCCTCCTCCATCCTGAGCTCAAGGAGGAAGGCATAGGCCTCGCCGACCGTACGCCCCGGCGAAATTCCCAGGGCCTCCATGATCTGCTCGCCGTCGAGGTCCGGGCGAATGGCGCGGAGTTCCTCGCGCTCCCGTAGCTCGGCGATACGGCGCTCCAGGTCGTCATAAGCGAACGCCAAGTGCTCGGCCTTGCGCCTGTTCCTCGTCGTGCAGTCGGCGCGCGTCAGCCGATGGAGGCGCTCCAGTTGCTCGCCAGCATCGGTCACGTAGCGACGTACGGCCGAGTCCGTCCAAGCAGCCTCGCCGTAACCGTGAAATCGAAGATGCAGCTCGGTGAGGCGCGCAACCGCCTTGACGATCGCCTTGTCGAATCGCAGCGTCCTGAGCCGTCGCGCCGTCATCTTGGCGCCCACGATCTCGTGATGGTGAAAGCTCACCGCCCCCCCGGGCTCGAAACGACGCGTCGCGGGCTTGCCGATGTCGTGCATAAGGGCGGCGAGGCGCAGGACGAGATCGGGCCCCGGAACCGGGCCGTCCGGCCCCGTCTCGAGATCGATCGCCTGATCGATCACCGTCAAGGTGTGCTCATAGACATCCTTGTGATGGTGGTGCTCGTCCACCTCGAGGCGAAGCGCGGGAATCTCGGGGAGAATCTCGTCGGCGAGCCCGGTCTCCACCATGATCCGAAGTCCGCGTCGCGGACTCTCTCCGAGCATGATCTTGGTCAGCTCGTCCCTCACTCGCTCCGCCGACACGATCCCGATTCGCTCCGACATGCGAGCGATAGCGCCGAGCGTCGTCGCCTCCACCTCGACCCCGAGCTGCGCCGCGAATCGCGCCGCCCGCATCATGCGCAACGGATCGTCGGAGAAGGAAATCTCGGGCTCAATCGGGGTCCGCAGAATCCCCGCGGCGAGATCCGTGAGCCCGTCGAACGGGTCGACGAACTCGAGGGAGGGGAGTCGTACCGCCATCGCATTGATGGTGAAGTCTCGCCTGGCGAGATCGCGTTCGAGGCTGTCCCCGAAGGCGACGTCGGGCTTTCGCGACTGGTCGCCGTACGAGTCCGCGCGGTACGTCGTCACCTCGACGATCGTGTCGCCCTTGCGTCCCCCGATCGTCCCGAACTCCCGTCCAATGTCCCACGTTGTCCCGCCCCACGCGCGAATCGCCACCTCCGACTCCTCCGGAACGGCGGACGTTGCGAAGTCGAGATCCGCACTCGATCGGGCAAGGAACGCGTCTCGCACGGGGCCGCCGACCAGCACCAATTCGTGGCCAGCAGACGAGAAGGCCTCCGCGAGGTCCAGCACATCGCGAGGAAGCGCCGCCCACAGTGCCTCCGCTCGCTGTCGGAGCACGTCAAGGGGGGGAAATCGGGTGGTCACAACCACCAAGCATCGCAGAGAGCGGGTCACGGCTCGGCCCGGCGCGCCCCGCTGGTTAGAGTGAGTCATGCTTTCGTCCGAACCAGTCGACTTCCACGCGAAGCCCCGACCGCCCGTGGCAGACAGTAAGCCCCCGGTGAGGCCGCAGCTGCGAGGCAAGGGAAGCCTGCTTCCGGTCTCGAACGAAACGTCCGCGGGGGGAATCGCCATCTTCGTCGAGGAGGGCGAGGCTCGCGCCGCCGTTATTGGTCGGCGTAATCGTGGAGGCAAGCTCGAGTGGTGCCTTCCCAAGGGCCACCTCGAGGAAGGAGAGACCCCCGAGGACGCCGCGGTTCGCGAAGTAGCCGAGGAGGCTGGGGTCACCGCAGAGATCATCCTGAGCCTTGGCATCATCGACTATTGGTTCACGGGCGAGGATCGCCGGATCCATAAGGTCGTCCATCATTTCCTGCTCGAGACAACGAGCGACGAGATTACGACGGACAACGATCCCGATCAAGAGGCCGAGATCGCCGAGTGGGTACCCCTGCGCGTCCTCCCGACGCGCCTCGCCTACCCCAACGAGCGCCGAATGGCGGAGGTCGCGGTTGACCTTCTTGCCCTTGAGGGGGAGTGATGGCGTCACTCGCGCGCCTGGCTGGCGCCGTTGCCGCGGCCGCGATTGTCGCGTGTGTCTCGGCAGGCCCTGTCGCCGCGGCCACAGAAGTGACCCCCGGCGATCTCCACGTGGAGGTCACGTCGTACGGACCCGCGCTCCTGCTTCCCGACTCCTCGCTCACCGTAGGGCTGAGCATTTCCAACGACTCGGTTGCCGAGGCTCGCGACGTCGCGCTCGTCGTGAGCCTGACGACCGAACCCCTCCCCGATCGCGACGCTCTCACGGCATGGCAGTCCGGCGAATCGACTCCCGAGCTCCGCGAGGTGGCGCAACGCAACCCGGGAGACACGGGGATCGTGGCCCCTCGGGCCTCCGTCTCGACAACCGCGATGGCGTCCCCGAGTGCCCTCGCTCTCGGCGCCGACCCCTGGGCCGTGTACGGCGTCCTCATACGACTTTCCCTGGGCGACGAGACGGTGCAGGAGTTTCGAACTTTCGCGACGTACCTCGGCACGACACCGCCCATCACTCCCGTAGCGGTGCTTGCGACTGCGGCGGGCGCGCCCGAGCGGGTCGAGGCCATCCTCATCGCGGCATCGAAGGCACGGGTATCTCTCCTCGTGGATCCAACCTCCCTCGCTCAGGTGCCCGAGGCCGCCGGATTCACCGCCCTTCGCGATATCTACGCGCTTCCGACTGGTCATGTGGACGTCGCCTCCCTCGCACGGGCTGGCGACAGCGACATCCTCGCGTTCGCTCTCGACTCTTCCGCGAAGGCCACGGCCCCAGGGGGGGAGGCGCCAACGGCCCCTCCCCCCCTGTCGAGGATGGAGC
>CAZTJX010000062.1:0-3902 GCA_964613755.1 uncultured Demequinaceae bacterium
CCGTGGTTCCCTCAAGGATCTTCAGGAGCGCCTGCTGCACGCCCTCCCCCGACACGTCGCGGGTGATCGAGGGGTTCTCGGCCTTGCGCGCCACCTTGTCGATCTCGTCGATGTAGATGATGCCCCGCTGCGCCTTCTCGACGTCGTAGTCCGCGGCCTGCAACAGCTTCAGCAGGATGTTCTCCACGTCCTCGCCTACGTATCCGGCCTCGGTGAGCGCCGTCGCGTCGGCGATGGCAAACGGAACGTTGAGCATCTTCGCGAGCGTCTGTGCCAGGTAGGTCTTGCCGCACCCCGTCGGCCCGATGAACAGGACGTTCGACTTGGCGATCTCAACCTGCTCCTCGGCCTCACCGTCGGCACCCGACTTGGGCTTGACCTCGGCGGCGCGCACCCGCTTGTAGTGGTTATAGACCGCAACCGACAGGGCGCGCTTGGCGCTCTCCTGCCCAACGATGTACTCCTCGAGGAACGCGAAGATCTCGCGCGGCTTGGGCAGCTCGGTCAGCTCCTGCTCGACCTGCTCCTGGAACTCCTCCTCGATGATCTCGTTGCACAACTCAATGCACTCGTCGCAGATGTAGACGCCCGGCCCTGCGATGAGTTTCTTGACCTGCTTCTGGGTCTTCCCACAGAAGGAACACTTGAGGAGGTCGCCGCTATCCGTCGGCCGAGGCATGGCGCCCTCCTTCCGCTCGCGGGCGCCGTGACGCGTCCGGTGTGCCACAACAGCACGTCAGTTCAGGCTACCGACGCCCCGAGCACGCTGACCAGCGACGCGCCGCCGGGAGATGTGGCCCGACGCCCGGGCTGGCTAGGCCTTAGGAGCGGTCGCGGGGACCTTGCGGCTGTCGAGCACCTGGTCGACGAAGCCGTAGTCCTTGGCCTCCTCGGCGCTGAGGAACGTGTCCCGCTCGATGTCCTCGCGGATCTTCTCCGCCTTCTGGCCGGTGTGTTTTGCAAGCGTCTCCTCGAGCCATTCGCGCATCCGCACCATCTCCTCGGCATAGATCTGAATGTCCGAGGCTTGGGCCCGTTCGCCGCCCTCGATGTGCGGCTGGTGGATCATGACACGCGCATTGGGCAGCGCGAGCCGCTTGCCAGGCATGCCGGCGGCGAGGAGCACGGCCGCGGCGGATGCAGCCTGCCCGAGGCACACCGTCTGAATCTCCGGCTTGATGTACTGCATGGTGTCGTATATCGCGGTGAGCGCGGTCTGCGAGCCGCCGGGCGAGTTGATGTAGAGGGTGATGTCGCGATCGGGGTCCTGGGACTCAAGCACCAGCAGCTGCGCCATGATGTCGTCGGCGGATGCGTCGTCAATTTGGACTCCGAGGAAGATGATGCGGTCCTCGAAGAGCTTGGAGTACGGGTTGTTCCTGCGGAAGCCATAGGCCGTCCGCTCCTCGAACTCGGGGAGGATGTACCGCCCTGTGATCTCGTGCGTCACGCCTTGCCTCCCGTGTCCTTCGGGCCCGCGGCCTTGGGGGCGGTGGCAGCGTGGGGGCCGGCCTCGCTCTCATGGGTCACGACCTTGTCAATGAATCCGTACTTGAGCGCCTCTTCGGCCGTAAACCACCGGTCGCGGTCCGCATCTTTCTGGATCTGTTCCACGCTCTTGCCCGTCTGCTCCGCCGTTATCTCGGCGAGTTGCGTCTTCATGTGCAAGATGAGCTCGGCATGAATCCTGACGTCCGTGGTCGTCCCGCCAATGCCGCCAGAGGGCTGATGCATCATGACGCGGGCGTGGGGCGTCGCGAAGCGCTTGCCCTTCGCCCCGGAGGAGAGGAGAAACTGCGACATCGATGCGGCCATGCCGACGGCCACCGTCGCGACGTCAGGCTTGATGTACTGCATCGTGTCGTAGATCGCCATGCCCGCGGTAATGGAGCCGCCGGGAGAGTTGACGTAGAGGTAGATGTCCTTGTCGGGATCCTCAGCGGCGAGCAGCATCATCTGCGCACAGATCGCGTTCGCGTTGTCGTCGCGGACCTCCGAGCCAAGCCAGATGATGCGTTCCCGCAGCAAGCGGTTGAAGATCGAGTCCTGGAGGCCCATCCCCATGCCGTCGGGTCCCGCCATGTGTGGCTCGTTCATTGCTTCCCTCCTGACCAACGTTCGTCGCACAGATCCGATACTCGAGCCCGATGCGAATATGCCTCGACAGTAACGCGAGCGGACGACGCCTGAGGCCCGAACACGGACCGTTTCGCTACGGGGTGAACGATCGCCGGGACGCGCCAAGACCGCCTGCCCGCGATTCGCTACAGTCACACGTGTAAGGAGGGAGCGATGACCGAGCCGCCGCAGGACGATCCCTTCGCCTTTCCGTCACAGCGCGGGGAGCAAGCCCCTCCCACACAACCGACGTCCCCCGCGGCGTCGGGTCCACCCCCCGGCTATACGCCCCCCATGCCCGCCTACCCCGACCCCGCGGTTTCGGGGAATCCGCCGCAGCAGGGCAACCCACCCCAGCAGGGCTATCCACCCCAGCCGGGCTACGCAGGGCAGCAGCCGGGCGGCTACCCCTACGCCCCGCCGCAACGCAAGCCCAAGACCTGGATGAACATTACATCGCTCTGCCTCGCGGCGGGCATCTTCGTGCTGCCCGGCCTTGCGAACATCGTCGGGATCGTCTTCGGACACCTCGGGGTCCGCGCGGCGAACCGCGGCGAAGCCGATCTGCGAGGTCTGGGCGTCGCGGGCCTCATCCTCAACTACGTCTTCACGGCGCTCGCGATCGTGGCGGTGATCCTGTACGTCGTACTGATCGTGACGCTGGTCAATGACTGCTACGAAGACCCCACAGGGTACTGGTGCGACTCGACCTACTAGGCGCGACCTACGAGGCGCGACCTACGAGGCGGCGGCCCCGACCCTAGGGAGTCGCGGCGCCGCGACTCGCGGCGAAAGCCTTGGCCCGCTCTGCGTCCGTCTCGGCCGTACCGATCACGTCCGAAAGATCCAGCACCGTACCGGAGGCGTCCTTAACCGTGGCCCGGCGAAGCGCAAACGCCGTCGCCTTGGATCGAACCACCTCGGCAACGACCGCGGGAATGCGGTTCGCGCGCTGCATCTGCTGAATGAATTCCTCGGGATCCATGCCGTACTGGCGCGACAGGGTGACGAGGTAGTCGAGAATCTCGTACTCCTCGACGGTGACACCGAGGTCGTCAACGAGCTGATCCAGCACGATCTGAGTGCGGAGGGCCTTGCCCGTCTCTTCGATCACCTCGGCCCGGTGCTCGTCGTCCTCCAGGCGCCCTTCGCCCTCGAGGTGGCTGTGCACCTCGTGTTCGATGGCGCGCGCGGGAACCTCGAAGTCGGCCGCGCCTTTGAGATGGTCGACGAGGGCGGTGCGCGCCTCCACCGCCTGATTGTTCAGAAGGATCTTCGCGGCCTGCCCGCGCAGGTCCTCGCGCAGTTCTGCAAGGGTGTCGAACTCGGAGGCCAACTGGGCGAAGTCATCGTCGGCAACGGGGAGTTCACGCTCCTTCACCGCCGTCACCTTGATGCGAATGAGTGCAGTCTCGCCGGCATGGTCTCCCGCAGCGAGCGGCCCCTCGTACGAGGTTTCCTCCCCGGCGCTCAGTCCCACGAGGACGTCGTCGAGGCCCTCAAGCATGGAGCCGGAACCCACCTCGTATGACGTGCCCTGAACGGCATCTACCTCGGCGCCGTCGAGCGTCGCGGACAGGTCGAGAGTGACAAAGTCACCGTTGCCGGCGGGGCGGTCGACGCCGGTCAGGGTCGCGAACCGGGCTCGCAGCGAGTCGAGACGGGCATCGATAACCGACTCCTCGACCTTCGCCTCTTCGACGGTAAGGGTGATCTTCTCGGGCTTAGGGAGCGTGACCTGGGGCCGGACATCGACGGTGGCGGTGAACTCCAGTCCCTCGTCG
>CAZTJX010000062.1:3912-9092 GCA_964613755.1 uncultured Demequinaceae bacterium
CTTCAACCTGCCCGGGGACGCGGACCAGATCGATCTCCGGCTGACCGAGGGGCTTGACGCCGTGCTCGTCGATCGCCGTGCCGTACCACTCGGGGAGATTCTCGTTGACGGCATGCTCGAGCGCCGCGCCCTTACCGATCCGCTGCTCAAGGACCTTCGCGGGCACCTTGCCTTTGCGGAATCCGGGCACGGTGACGGTTTCACCTAGGTGCTCGAAGGCGTGCTTGATCAGGGGGGCAAGCTCGTCCTCGGTGAGAGTCACGGTGATCTTCACCGACGTGGCATCAAGGGTTTCAACGGCGCTGGTCACTGCGGGGCTCCTGGGGGCTGGCTCTTCGCGCGTCCTGCGCGGGACTCCGAGAGTCTACCCGGTACGCCGAGAGGTTTCCTTCGTCGGGGCGTTCGCCGCTTGGTGGACCCGTCGGGGTGTTCGGCGCCTTCGGCGCCTCCGACCCCTCCCTCGTTCGCACGGGACGAGAGCTTGCTCTCGTCCCGTGCTCTCTCCGTCGGGGTGACAGGATTTGAACCTGCGGCCTTCCGCTCCCAAAGCGGATGCGCTACCAAGCTGCGCTACACCCCGTGCACGTGCGATACCCGCAAGCGCCGGGCTCGGCTACTCTAGTACCCGCCGCCTCGGCGGCGTCGCTGGCCGTGAAAACGGCCTCGCGGGCGTAGCTCAATGGTAGAGCCTCAGTCTTCCAAACTGATGGTGCGGGTTCGATTCCCGTCGCCCGCTCCGAATCTCGGGGTTACCCGCCCCAAAAATCGGGGTGGTCCCCTATGGCCATCACCCGGACGATGCGCATACGGTATTCACGTGTCCATCATCAGCACGCAACGCCTCACCAAGGCCTTCGGCCCCATCATCGCCGTCTCGAACCTCACCGTGGAACTGCCCTCGGGAGTCGTCGGCCTCGTCGGCGCGAACGGCGCCGGCAAGTCGACGCTCATCAAGATCCTCCTCGGCCTGCTTCCGCCCACGTCGGGTGCGGCGAGCATCCTCGGCCTCGATTGCCTGACCGACGGTCTGAAGATCCGCGAACACGTCGGCTATATGCCGGAGAGCGAGTGCCTCCCCCTCGACGTCTCCGCCACCGAGTTCCTCGTCCACATGGCGCGTATGTCAGGCATGCCCTCCCATGTTGCCCGTGAGCGCGCCGCCGACACCCTCCGCCATGTGGGGCTCTACGAGGAGCGCTACCGCCCCATCGGCGGGTACTCCACGGGCATGAAGCAGCGCGTCAAGCTCGCGCAGGCGCTCGTCCACGACCCCACACTCGTCTTCCTCGACGAGCCCACGAACGGCCTCGACCCCGCCGGGCGCGACGAGATGCTCGGCCTCATCTCCCGCATCAGTGGCGACTTCGGCATCTCCGTCGTCGTGACATCCCACCTCATGGGCGAACTCGAGCGCATCTCCGACCACCTCGTCGTCATCGAGGCGGGGGTCCTGAGCCGCTCCACTTCCACCGCCGACGCGACCCAGCTCAGCGGCGCGCTCCTCGTCGAGGTCACGGATCGCGCGGACGACGCCGTGGCCCGCCTGAGAAAGAAGGGCGCCACCGTCGTGATCGGGGTCCGGCCAGGAACGTTTGCCGTAGAGATGACAGACAAGGCAGTGCCCAGCTGGGTTGTCGAGATCGTCGCGAAACTGAAGGTTGGCCTCGTCCGGCTCCAACCGTCGCGCCACCACCTCTCGGAAATCTTCCTCGCCGATGCCACCCCGACCGAGAAGGAGGCGGCCCATGTCTAGCGCGCCGACGCCCTCGGGCGCCCCCAACAATGGCGCTACGACCGACAGCGTCATTCACGACATCGGCTTTCGCCACTACGACGGACCGCGCCTCGGCCGGGGGTGGGCCTTCCGCTCGCTGCTGCTGGAGACACTCCGCGGCTGCTACGGGCTCGGCCGGCCAGCGAAGGTCAAGGCAATGCCGTGGGTGCTCGTCGCGTTCAGCATTCTTCCGGCCCTCATCATGGTGACCGTTGCGATCGTCACGAGCCTCACGGAGCTTCCCCTCTCCTACGTCGGATACCCGCAGGCGATGAGTCTGCCTCTCTCGCTCTTCGTCGCGGGACGTGCCCCGTACGCCGTGTCCCGCGACCTCCGCGACGGGGTCATGCCGCTCTACCTTTCGCGACCGATCAAGCGGGGCGACTACGTGGTGGCCAAGTTCAGCGGACTCGCGATCGGGGTCTTCCTCTTCATCGCCGCCCCGCTCGCCGTACTGTATATCGGCGCCCTGCTTGCGAAGTTCCCCGTGTGGCACGAGACGTGGATCTTCCTCGGCGGAGTCGCGATGGCCGCGGTGCTCGCCTTGATCCTCACGGCACTCTCGATGGTGCTCGCCGCGTTCACCCGGCGCCGCGGATTCGGGGTTGCGGCCATCGTCACAACGCTGGTCTTCACGGCGATCTTCGCGAGCGTGCTGGTCCATGTGGTCGGCGACCAGGTTTCTAGGGCGGCAGGTTCGTACTTCGCGATCATCGATCCCTTTGCCCTCGTCGACGCGCTCGCCATTTCTTGGCTCGGGGTTGAGGCGACGACGCCGGGCCTTGAACCCAACGGCGCCCTCGATATGCTCTACTTCACCCTGGTGTTCATCGGATTCATCGCGGGTTCGCTCGGGATCCTCCTGCGCCGCTTCAGGAAGGTGGGCGGGGTATGAGCTCCCTTGAACTCGTCGGCGTCTCGCGCTGGTTTGGCAACGTCGTCGCCGTCAATGACGTGACGATGACGATCGGTCCAGGCGTGACGGGACTCCTGGGCCCGAACGGCGCTGGCAAGACCACGCTCTTGTCGATGATGAGCGGTTTCCTGCCCCCCTCGGCCGGGACGGTCACGCTCGACGGAGCACCCATCTGGTGCCACCCCGAGCTCTACCGTCGCATCGGCCTCGTGCCGGAGGCCGAGGCGATGTTCGACTCCATGTCCGGGTGGGACTTCGTATACGCCAACGCCGAGCTTCACTTGCTGCCCGACCCGGGCGCGGCCACCCGCGCTGCGATCGAGGCCGTCGAGATGATGGACTCCCGCGATCGCGAGATCGGCACCTTCTCCAAGGGAATGAAGCAGCGCATCAAGATGGCGACCGCGCTGGTCCACGACCCCGACGTGCTCCTGCTCGATGAGCCCTTCAACGGGATGGACCCCCGTCAGCGGATGCACCTGCTGGCACTCCTTCAGCGGCTCGGCTCCGCCGGGCGCACCGTGCTCTTCAGCAGCCACATCCTTGAGGAGGTCGAGGGGATCGCGGGAACCATCCAGGTCCTCGTCGCCGGGCGCCAGGCGGCGTCGGGCGACTTCCGAGAGATCCGGCGCCTCATGACGGAACGGCCACACCAGTACGCCGTCTCGTCGACGGACGATCGCGCCTTGGCCGCCGCGATCATCGCCGAAGGGGCGGCCGACGGCGTAAGCCTGACGGCTCAAGGCCTCGAGATCCAGGCCTCGGACTTCGGCCGATTCGTCCACGCGCTCCCCAACCTCGCCATCGCCGGGGGCATCGCGCTCCACGAGGTCACCCCGGCGGACGAGTCGCTCGAGAGCGTCTTCGCCTACTTGGTGTCGCGATGATCGCGGCAGGAACGGAGGGGGACCGATGAACGTCGTCGTCATGCGCCTAGCGCTCCACGCGCTCGTGGGGCGTCGTCGGTCGCTTTTCCTCTTCGGAATCGCGGCGTTGCTCCTCGCCGTCGCGGGGCTGGTGCGATGGGGATCGGGGGCCTCGGTCTCCGCCTCGGCCGCGTCCATGCAGAACTTCGGCCTCGGCACCCTCGTCCCTGTCATGTGCCTGCTCATCGGTACGGGCGTGATCGCCCCGGAAATTGAGGACGGCTCCATCGTCTACCTGCTCGCGAAGCCCCTCCCGCGTCGCACGATTGCCCTCTCCAAACTGATCGTCGCCCTGGGCGCCTCGCTCGTCTTCACGGTCGCCACCATCGTCGCGGGCGTCGCGATCGCGGGCGACACGTCCTGGGAACTCGCGACGGCGCTCGCCGCTTCGACGGCCCTGGCCTCGATCGCCTACACGTCCGTATTCTTCGCCCTGTCCATACTCACGAAGAACCCCGTCATCGTCGGCCTCATCTACGCGCTCCTGTGGGAGGGTGTCCTCGCCGGGTACATCCCCGGCGTGAGGGATGTCAGTATCCGCCAGTGGGCGCTCGCACCCGCCGAGCAGCTCCTCTCTGCCCACCCGTCCTGGGGCGTGACGAGCGACCTGGGGATGACGCCAGCCCTGATCCTCCTGGGACTCACGGTCGTCGCGGCGATCGTCGCCGCCGTGCAACGCCTCAAGACGCTACGGATCAAGGTGAGCGAGTAGCGAGACCGAAGGGCTGTGGCACGCTAGGGGCGCAGCGCCGCCTGGAAGTCCGCCAAATCGCGATCCGCAACCTCGCGGGCGATTCTTAGGCCCCCGATGCTGATCACACTGCGAAGCCGCTTGCTGAGCGCGACGCCGTGCGCGTCTGCCTGGACCGCCGCCTCGAGCCGGGTTCCCAGCGATGACGGCTTGAGGCGATAGATCGTGGTGATCTTGGCGTCCTCGAAGGCTGAACTGAGCGTGAAGCCCACGACGGGCTGAACATCGGTCACCGTTACGTCATAGGTCACGGTGACGCCGAGAATGGGCCGTGTCTCCCTCCAGCGGACATCTACCTCGAGTCCCGTGCCCTCGAGACGCTGTAGCGATGCGAGCGACGTGAGGATACGTGGCCAGCGATCGACGTCCGAGACGACGAACCATACGGCCTCGGGCTCGGCAACGATCTCCCGGCGGGCAATGTCGACGGCCACAGTGATCTCCTTTCCGCGACGTTGCGGATACTCAGACCCTAGCCCTCCCGCAGGGTACGCGGCCAGACGAACGAGCGCATTCTCACGTCCACCTCCCGCGCGACGGAATGGCGCCCGAGCGATTCGCGTTGTACTGGCGTAGCCGGATAGTTCTCACCCACCATCGAGGAAGGATCGAGATGAGGGCCACCTGGAATGGGGCGGTGATCGCGGAGTCCCCGGAAACCATCGTGATCGAGGACTCCCATTACTTCCCACCCGATTCGGTGAGGAGCGAGTACCTCAAACGCAGCGACACCGCGTCCACGTGTCCGTGGAAGGGCCGTACGGAGTACTTCGACGTCATCGTCGCGGGCCAGGTCAACGAGGACGCAGCATG
>CAZTJX010000063.1:0-9070 GCA_964613755.1 uncultured Demequinaceae bacterium
ACATGACGCTCGACGGAACCATCGAACCCGAGGCCGTGACCGACGCGGCAAAGGTTGCGATCGCCGAGATCGGCTACGAGGTTCTCGCCTAGCGGCCCTCGAAGGGAGGTGGGTCGTGACCACGACGCAATCGCCACGCGCCGACGCGCCCGCAATCGAGCTTCCCGTCGGAGGCATGACGTGTCAGGGTTGCGTCGCGAATATCACGAGGGGGCTCACCAAACTCGACGGCGCCACCGAGGTGAACGTCAACCTCGTGACCAAGCGGGCCACGGTCCAACCCGATGGGAGCGTGGACCCTGCCGTCCTCGAGGAAGCCATGAAGGCCACCATCACGGGCCTCGGGTACGAGGTGCTGAGTGCGCCCGAAACCGCGTCGGGCGAACACGAAGCACACGACATGACCCGGGCCGACGAGCACGCCGCACACATGGCTGCGGACGCCTCGCGCGTCGCCGACTACCGGAGGCGCTTCGTCCTCGCGGCGGTCCTCACCGCCCCGCTCCTCGTCATTTCGATGATCCCCGCGCTGCAGTTCGGGTCCGGTTCGACGCCTGCGTGGGAGTGGCTCGCCTTAGCCCTCGCGACCCCCGTCATCTTCTATTCCGCATGGCCGTTCCACCGCTCCACGGTGAAGCAGGCCCGCCACGCCGCGGTCAACATGGACACCCTCGTCACGATCGGAACCGGCGCGGCGTGGATCTGGTCCACCGTGGTCCTCCTCGGTACCGCGCTCGGGGCCGCCGTCTTCGCGTCCGGTCACGTCTACTTCGAGACCGGCGCCGTCATCGTCACCCTCATTCTTCTGGGCAAGTGGATCGAGGTGCGCTCGACTTCGCGCGCGGGTGACGCGATCCGCGCCCTGTCCAAGATCCAGACCAATGTCGCTCGGCTCGAGGATGGAGAGGAGATCCCGCTCGACGATTTGGCGGTCGGCCAGCGCTTCGTCACCCGACCCGGCGAGACGATCGCCACGGACGGCGTTGTCGTCGCGGGAGGTGCCGCCGTGGATGCCTCGCTCGCCACGGGCGAATCGGTCCCGGTTCATGCGGGCGTTGGGGACGGCGTCATTGGCGGGACGATCGCTACGGACGGCGTGCTCACGATCGAGGCGACGCGCGTGGGCTCAGAGACGATGCTTGCGCAGATCGCAAAGATGGTGGACGAGGCCCAGTCCCGCAAGGCGAATATCCAGCGACTCGCGGACCGCGTGGCCAGCGTGTTCGTTCCCATCGTGGTGCTCATCGCGCTCGCCACGCTCGCCGCGTGGCTCCTTTCCACGGGTGACGTCAACCGCGCGTTCACCGCTGCCGTCGCCGTCGTCATCATCTCCTGCCCCTGCGCACTCGGCCTCGCGACCCCGCTCGCCATCATGGTTGGCACGGGGCGCGGTGCACAGTTGGGGACGCTCATTCGCGGCGGACCCGTCCTCGAAACGACGCGTCGCGTCGACGTCATCATCCTCGACAAGACCGGGACGGTCACCGAGGGGCGGATGGAGGCGACGGAGGTCGTCGCCCCGGGATTCGATCACGAGGCCAAGCGGTACCTCGTCGAGGCCATCGCGTCGGCCGAGAGGAACTCCGAGCACCCCGTCGGCCGCGCGATCGCCGCGCTCGTCGAGACGCATCGCGGCGTCAAGGACTTCCGCGTCACGTCCGGTCAGGGCGTGACCGCCACGGTCGAGGGCTCCCCCGAGGCCACGGGCAAGGGCGAAGAGTGTGCGGACCGCGAGTCGTGCGAGGTCCGCGTGGGCTCGCGCCGCATGTTCGACTCCATCGCCCCGGAGCTTGAGGAGGCCGCAGTGGCGGCCGAGGCGCTCGGCAATACGGCGGTCTTCGCGGGACGCGCTCCCCTTTCGGCACCCGGCGCCCTCGTCCCCGTCCGAATGCACGCGTCGGCCGAGGCCGTCGTCGTCGTGCGCGACGCAATGAAGCCGTCCTCAAAGGCGGCCGTCGGCGCGCTCAAGGCGCTCGGTCTCGAGACTGTGCTCCTCACGGGCGACAACGAGCGTTCGGCGAGGGCAGTCGCGGCGGAAGTCGGGATCGATCGCGTCTACGCCGAGGTGCTTCCCGGAGAGAAGGCTGACGTCGTGACGCGACTCCAGGCCGAGGGCAAGAGCATCGCGATGGTCGGTGACGGGATCAACGACGCCCCGGCGCTCGCGCAGGCGGACCTCGGGATAGCGATTGGTACGGGCAGCGACGTTGCCCGCGAGGCGTCCGACCTCACGATCGTCTCGGGCGACCTCATGGCCGCCGTGGATGCGATCCGGCTTGCGCGTCGTACGTTCGCGACGATCCGCGGCAACCTCTTCTGGGCCTTTGCCTACAACGTCGCGATGATTCCTCTCGCCGTATTCGGCATCCTCAATCCGATGTTCGCCGCCGGTGCCATGGGGAGCTCGTCGCTCTTCGTCGTCGGCAACTCGATGCGGCTGAGGGGTTTCAGGGCCGCCCGCTAGGACTCAGGAGTGGCGTTCATGCGAACGGCCGTAATGACGTCTTGCGCACGCGCGAAGAGTGGCAGGAGAGGGTGCGTGCCCGCTTCGATCTCTTTGAGCGCCACATCGGCGACGAGGGTCGAGGTGGGGGTGCGGGCGAGGAACCGGACGGTCTCGGAGTCGGGCTGATCGAAGTCGACCGCAGGGACAAAGCCCGCAAGGAGCAGCTCCGTGACCGCAAGAAACTCAGCCGACACGCGCTTCACGGGCTCGTGTGTGCCCGCCCCGATAATCCCGCCACCGTTACTGAAGTACAGGGACGTGGTCCCGTCGGCAAAGGAAACCAGGGTGACCATCGCCGTCTCAATGGGCCAATCCATCATGGCCATCCACACACGTGGATCCGTATCGTCGCCCTGGCCGAGGTCGCCTTGGCTCTCCGTAAGGGCCGCGAGACGAAGCTTTGCCGTCGGGTTGTCGTCGCCCGTCGCGTCGCCCTTTCGTCCGAACACGTCGTCCCCCTAGACGGCGCGGAGCGCCCGGGTGAGGTCCTCCTTGAGGTCCTCGACGTCCTCGAGGCCGACGCTGAGGCGGATGGTCGAATCGGACTCACCGATCGCGGCGCGGCCGTCCTCCCCAAGGCTCCGGTGGAAGGTCGTCGCCGGGTGGGTGACGATCGACTTGGCGTCGCCCAGGTTGTTGGAGAGCTCGAAGAGCCGGAGGGAGTCCATCAGCGAAAAGGCCGCGGCCTTGGCCTTCCCAGCCTTGGCGGGCGCGAGGTCGAACGTTACGACCGTCCCACCGATCGACATCTGCGACTTCGCGAGCTCTACCTGCGGGTGCGAGTTGAGGAATGGATAGAGGACTCTAGCGACGCGGGACTCGCGCTCAAGGAACTCGGCGATTGCGAGCGCGCTCGCGGCCTGCTGGCGCACGCGCACGGCGAGCGTCTCCAAGCCCTTGAGGAAGATCCACGCGTTGAAGGGGCTGAGCGTCGGCCCCATTTGACGGATCATCATCTTGACCGGACCGTTGACGTACTCGTCCGTGCCCAGGATCGCTCCGCCCATGACCCGGCCCTGCCCGTCAATGTGCTTGGTCGCGGAGTAGACGACGGCGTCGGCGCCGAGCTCAAGGGGCCGTTGACCGATGGGCGTGGCGAAGACATTGTCGACGATGACCATGGCGCCGACCGCGTGGGCGAGCTCGGCGACCCGGCGGATGTCGACGACATCCTGCATGGGGTTGGTGGGTGTCTCGAAGAAGACGGCCTTGGCGGGCTTGGTGAGTGCCGCCTCCCACTGGTCGAGGACGTGGCCGTCGACGAACTCCACCTCGATGCCCCACTTGGCGAAGTAGAGGTTGAAGACCTGGACCGAGGAGCCGAAGAGCGCGCGGGATGCGACGAGCCGATCGCCCGAAGCGAGGATCGACGCGAGCGCCGTGAAGATCGCGGACATGCCCGTCGCCGTGGCGTAGCACGCCTCGGCGCCCTCGATGGCGCGCAGGCGGTCCTGGAAGGCCGTCACGGTGGGGTTGCCATACCGCGCGTACATGTAGACGTCCAGCTCGCCCGCGAAGGCGGCCTCGGCGTCGGCCGCGCGGTCGTAGACGTAGCCCTGGGTCATGAACAGGCCCTCGGACATCTCGTGGTGTTGCGAACGATCGATCCCCGCGCGGATGGCGCGCGTATCGGGGCGGTACTGGCTTGGGTCGGGCTCGTCGGTCATGCGGCCAGTCTAGGGGCGCTCGCGGCGCCGGCCCCTAGTCCTTGATGTGGAGCGTCGGGAGGTAGATTCCGAACCCGTTCTGCGTCGCATCGAACTTCACGATGACTTCGATCCACCAGTCTGTTCCTGCGGTGAACGCTGGCTGCTTCGGGAAGTCGTCGAAGTAGTAGAAGGCTCCTGCCATCGGCGCCGCGCTGTCACTCACCCCAAAGTGCAAGTTGAATCCCGGGTGCACATAGATGTCCATCGGGACCATCGTGTCGCCCACGTTCACGGTCGCGCAGTCGTGGAAGCCGTCGAAGGAGGCGACGCACACGTGGTGCGGTACCGCGTTGGGACCGGGCGCGGTGCTCGTCGCGTCAACGTAGAGCTCGAAGTGGACGTAGTCCCCGAGCTGAGCCGGCGGGATCGTCGACGCGTTGACGAGCGTGGCTGGGTAGACGAAGGACGTGTCAACGTAGCCGGGCCCCAGGTCGTTCTCCCCTCCCTCTCCCATCACGGTTGGCGTGGGGGGCGGCGCAGGTGCGGGCGGCGGCGGAGGCGTGGGCGTCACGGAGGAAGACGGCGTAGGGGCGGCGACTGTGACGGTTACCTTCGCCGACGGCGACGAGGTCGTGCTGCTCGTGGATTCGTCTGTCCCACAGGCGGCAAGCGCCAGAAGCGCGGCTGAGCCTAGGAGGGTGAGGTAGCGTTGCCGGTTCATGGGGCTCCCATCCGTTGACGCCTACGGTAGCGCGGCATCGAGGGAGCCCGCCAGATTTACGGCTCGACGCTGGGGTTAGGCCTGGTGCCAGGGGAGGCCCGCGGCGCGCCAGCCTTCGTGGCCGCGCTGGCCGCGTTCGTTCATATCGCCCTCGAAGCCCTGGAGCACGTTGTACGAAGGCCCTATACCGGCCTCGGTCGCCGCCGTCGCGGCGTCGATCGATCGATGGCCGGAGCGGCAGATGAAGATGATCGGGGCGTCGGCGCTGGGCTCGACGCCGCCCTCGAGCAGCTCCTGGACGAAGCGGTTGTTGAGTTCGCCATCGGGGTACGACGTCCACTCGACGAAGATCGGGGCGCGCCCGAGCTCGCTCGTGTCGGGGACGCCGACGAAGTTCCACTCGGCCTGCGTGCGGACGTCCACGAGGACGGCCTCGGGGTTGGACGCGAGGATGTCCCACGATTCCTGGGGTGTCAGGTCGCCTGCGTAGCCTTCGGTCATGCCATGGCCTCCGGCTGGGTCGCCGCCTGGCCGCTTGCGACCGGCTCGATGACGACGTAGTCGCGGCTTGCGCGGCCCCCGCCGACGCAAGCGCCCTGGCCACCGCAACCGCAGCCGCCATCCCCGTGGCTCTTGCCCTCGCCGCCGGTCTTGTCAAGGTGCATCAGGTTCGGCCGGACGATCGGCTCGTCGTTGCTCATGGTTCCTCCCGTGGGTCAATGCCTCGGGAGAGTCTACGCGAGCGCCCTCGGGCCGCGCTCCCCGCGGCTACCCTGCCGCCCGTCGCAGGGCGTCCACCGGGGTTCCGGAGCGCGTGAGCAGTCCGACGGCCAACGACCCCGCGAGCGTCACGGCGAGGAGGTTCCCCACGACGAGCCCGGCGCCAGCGGCGCCGTACCCCGCGACCGTGACGTACCAGCCGAATGGGTGCCCCGGTCTGGCCGACGAGAGCACATCCGCTCCGAGGAGGGTGACGATGTGCGCGAGCCAAACCAGGAGCGCGCCGACGACGGTCCCGGAGCCCATGACCACCCATTGACGTACCGCGACGGCGACGCGTTCGCCACTTGAGCCAAGTCCTAGCGCGCTCCGTGTCGCGGCGTCGGAGGCGAACAACCGTCGCGAACTCAGCGTGACGACGGCGGCGACCACGGTTACTACGCCTCCAAACAGCATCATCGCCGCGGCGACCCCGCCGGGATTGAGTTGATCGTGCCACCAGGTAGAGAACCCCGGCATCGGGTCCGCGCCGCGCGCGACGTCGACGAACTGGCCATCCGAGCCGTAGATGGGGACGTACGCGAATGCCGCGTTGCTCGTCACGACCCATGTCGCGATTCCGCTCGTCAGCAAGGGCGCGATCGCGGCGAAAGTGTAGACGCCGCGGTGAGCGGCGAGGCCGTCGCCCGCGGCAATCAGCCATGGTCGACGTGACCACGAGAGGAGTGAGCCGATTCGCGCGACGATCAAGCGCGAACCTTCGAGGACAAGAGCGAAGCCCGCGACGGCGAGGACAATGGCCACAAGGGTCATGGCGAGCAACATGGGCACGTTGTCGTCGAAACCGTGGCTCGATCGTGAGTCGTATCCGGCGTACAGACCGCACCACGCGACGGCGGCCCCGCCGAATACTCCTGGCAGCCACCAGCGGCTCACGTCGCGGGAGAGCCGCGCTTCGCCGACGGGCGTGACGGGCTTCAGTGCCGCCGCGAGGGCGACCCTCGCGCTCCAGAAGGCGGGGATGGCCGCGATGACCAGCGCAATCGTGAGGCCGATTCCACCGGCCGCAAGGAGCAGCGACAGTGGAGCGTTCGGACCTGCCGGGAGCAAGGCATCGGGGTGTGTCGACCGGAGCACCGAAAGGTTGACCCCGACGGCAGCCACCCCGATCGCCGCGCCGATCGCGATTCCGGCGATCGAGACGATCGCGGTCTCGATCACGGACGCGAGTGCGACGGTCCCGCGCGTGGCGCCGAGCACCCTGGTCGTAGCCGCCCACTTGGTGCGGGCCTCCGCTTGCGCACGGCCCATGCCGAAGGCGGCGATGACCATCGCCAGCACCGTGAGCCCGGCCGTGCTCAGAGCCCAGTATCCGCGCTGATCGGTATTGCTCCACGCATTCCGGAGGTCCGCGGACGAGTAGAACGGCTCGCGATGCGGCGTTGCCACCGCAAACGGGGCAAGGGTTCCACTGTCCCCCGTCCATCCGACGCCGGTATGAACAACGGACACGACGTCACCCGTCGACGCGTCAATCTCACGCCACGAGGGAAACGCGATCGCGAAGTCGCGCACGTTCGACCAGGGCACGTAGGCGAGCCTTTCGTCGCCAGCCCAATACGGTTCGACGTTGCGGGACCGCACCAATCCGGCGATCACCACCGTCGTGCTTTGCTTCGGAGCTTCTTCGGCGCCGTACGCGTTCAGGGTGATCGAGTCGCCCACGTCGATCTTGAGGCGGTGTGCCAAGTCGATGGAGATCGCAATCTCTCCAAGCTCCGGTGGATCGCCGGCGACGAGGAAACGACCCCAATCGATCGACGGCGTGGTAGCCATCATGACGATCCCCTCGTTCGGAATCCCATCGATCCGGCCGGCGCCCATCACGGACGCTGTCACCGTCACCTCATCCGACGCCTGCGCGACAAGCGCCTGGACCTCGTCGAACGGGAGCCGAACGTCGGATGGGTTGACGACGGACGCATTGCCGGATCCGAAGACCGACTCGAACGTCACGTAGTATTCCTGGGGCACGTAGGTGCCGAAGTCGCGCTGGAACTTGATCACCGTCGCTCCGGTCACCATCGCATAGGTGGCCAGCGCGAGCGCGAAGGCCAGCAGGCCCGCGCTCCACGCGGTGTACCGCCACTGCGAGCGCAACTGCTCGCGCGCGAGCCGCCAAATCACGCCTGTACCCCCTGCAGCGCGTCGAGCCCCGCGAGCACCGAGTCCGGCGTCGGGTCGGTGATGTGCCCGGCGACCTTGCCGTCGGCGAAGAGGATCACGTTCCCGGCGTACGACGCCGCAGCCGGGCTATGCGTCACCATGACGACACTCTGGCTGAGCTCGCGGCACGCCTGGCGTAGGTGCGAGAGCACCTCGGCGCTCGCGTGGGTGTCGAGGTTGCCGGTGGGCTCGTCGGCGAGCACGACGTGCGGCTTGGTGATGAGCGCGCGCGCGATGGCGACGCGCTGCTGCTGACCGCCGGAGATCTCGTAGGGCCGCCGCGCGAGCTCGCCCCCGATCCCGAGCATCGTGACGAGCCGCTCGAGCCACTCCTCGTCGCGCGGCATGCCATTCAGGCGGAGCGGCAGCAGAATGTTGTCGCGCCCGCTCATCGTCTGCATCAGGTTGAAGCCCTGGAACACGAAGCCGATGACGCGCCCACGCACCCGCGCCGCCTCGCGATCGGGCAGCGCGGTCAGGTGCTCATCGCGAATCCACACGTCGCCGCTGTCGGGCTTGTCGAGCCCCGCGAGCAGGTGGACCAGCGTCGTCTTTCCCGACCCTGACGGACCCATGACGGCCGTCAGCATCCCCTCGGGAAGGTCCAGATCGACGTGGTCCACCGCCGCGATGGCGGCGTCGCCCATCCCGTAGGTCTTGGTCAGGCCACGGGCCTTGACCGCGATCGCCGCGTCGGGCGCGGCCTTCTTCTTTGCCATGGTGCCGACGCTACGGGTGGATGGGGGTGCGCTACATCGGACCACGGGATGGAGTCGGGCGATACCGAGGTATCGCTCAAGCGGGCAACAAGGGGTACCTACGTGGCCGGGTCGAGCACCCGGCCCACGAAGAGCACGGCCCCGGTCGCGTGGTCGCGGATCAGGTAGAGGAACGGCCGGTCGACGCTGAGCGGGGTCGGGTCCGCGGGCATCGACGTCGCCTCCATCATGATCGCGGTGGCTGCGGCGGCCTCGGTTCCCGCCTCGTCAACGATGATCTTCGCGGCGTGGATCGCCTCCGCGACCTCGAGGTTCGGACCAATTCCTTCGAGCCCGCCCGAGCGGAAGAGCCCGGTGATGCCGAGGTCTCCCTCGATGATCTCCCTGAGCCCGACTTGGCTCTCGCTCTCGAAGGCGGGGAACGCCAGGTCGAGCGTCGCGGGCTGGAGCGCCGCGTCGACGCCGTCAACGAAGTCCGTGCCGAGCGCCGCTTCGATCTCGGCGTAGTTCCCGGCGTCGGGCACGATGA
>CAZTJX010000064.1:0-6320 GCA_964613755.1 uncultured Demequinaceae bacterium
GAACCTCTCCCACCTTGTGGGCGTTGTACGTCGCCAGAACCACCCGCGCCCCGAGCGGAACGATCGTCTCGCCTTCCATTCCGGGCCGCCTACGTGTCCAGGGCGGCCTCAAGGGCCGCCGCCTGGAGCGTCGCAAGTTCTGCGTTGCCCGTGGTCGCGAGGGCAAGGAGCGCGTCGAGCTCGCCTTTGTCGAACGGCGCGGCCTCGGCGGTCCCCTGCACCTCGACGAAGAGGCCTCGGCCTGTCATGACCACGTTCATGTCCGTCTCCGCGCGCACGTCCTCCACATACGGCAGGTCGAGCATCGGCGTCCCATCGATAATGCCGACGCTCACGGCACTGATGGAGTCGAGGAGCGCATTCGCGGTCGCGGGAATGGCGCCCTCGGCTTTGCCCCACGCGATGGCGTCGGCCAGGGCGACGTAGGCTCCCGTGACCGCGGCGGTTCGCGTCCCTCCGTCCGCAAGGAGCACGTCGCAGTCGAGGACGATGGTGTTCTCGCCGAGCGCCTTGACGTCGATGACAGCTCGGAGCGAACGGCCGATAAGCCGCGAGATCTCGTGCGTACGTCCTCCGATGCGGCCCTTGACACTCTCGCGGTCGTTGCGGCTACCCGTCGCGCGCGGGAGCATCGCGTACTCCGCCGTGACCCAGCCCTGGCCCGAACCCTTCTTCCATCGCGGAACTCCCTGGGTGAAGGACGCGGAGCACAGCACTCTGGTCTCCCCGAAGGTGACAAGGCACGATCCCTCGGCGCTGGACTGCCAGCCTCTCTCGAAGGAGACGGGGCGGAGCTGGGACGGGGTGCGGCCATCGGCCCGGATTGTGTCGGTCATGCCCCGAGCCTAACGGCGAGCCGCGCCCCCACAAGCGCAGTCGACATCGCCTAGCGGGCGACCCCTTCGACAGCGTCGACGACCGGCCCGAGGAAGCGTTGAGCCAACTCCGCGAAACGCACGGTCTCTCCCGTCGCCGTGAAGCGGTGTTCGGGGGGCTCGGCACTCGTTCGCTCCATCCCCGAGGCCACGAGACCGCGATACACATCGAGGGCGGTCTCGGTCGCGCTATCGATCAGCGTAACATCCTCGCCCATGACGTAGCCGATGACGCCCTCAAGCATCGGGTAGTGCGTGCACCCGAGGATGACGGTGTCCACCTCGGCGTCCCTTAAGGGCGCCAGGTACTCCCGGGCGAGCTCGATCAGCTCGGGACCACTCGTGATGCCGGCCTCCACGAACTCGACGAATCGCGGGCACGCCCCGGATACCACTGTGACTCCGGCCGCCGCGGCGAGCGCGTCCTCGTACGCTCCCGAGGTGATCGTCGCGACCGTCCCGATGACGCCAACCCTGCCGTTGCGCGTCGTCGTCGCGGCGCGGCGTACGGCGGGAACGATGACCTCGACGATCGGGACACCCTTCTCCTTGCTGAAGCGCTCCCGAGCGTCACGAAGAACCGCGGCCGACGCCGTGTTGCAGGCAATGACGAGCATCTTGACGCCGTCGGCGACGAGCGAGTCCATGATCGCGAGTGCGCGCGAACGGACCTCCGCGATAGGCAGGGGTCCGTACGGCCCGTGCGCTGTGTCACCCGCGTAGTGGATGGCCTCGTTCGGCAACACGTCCATGATCGCGCGGGCGACCGTGAGTCCCCCGACACCGGAGTCGAACACTCCGATCGGAGCATCATTCATCGTCGGCCTCCTCGCCCATCACGAACGCTACCAAGGAGTCTTGGAGCCAGGTGAGAGCCTCGTATAGCATGCCGAGCCAGACTCTCTCGCGGTCAACCGAATCGCCACCGCTCGAGGCGAGCGCCACCTCGGCATGGAGGCGCTGCGCGTGATCATCGGTCTCGATCCCCAGGCGCGACGCAAGCACGAGCCTCACGTCGGTCAGCGCGGCCGCCGTGTCCAAGGCCACGTCCTCGGGGACCCCCCACTCGGGTCCGTCCTCACTCAGCTGCGCCCACATGCGTCGCAGCCTCGCGACCTTGAGCGCGCGCAGATCCGGCTCGGTGTAGCGCCGAAACTCCTCGGCGACCTCGCGATCGTCCGGGGCGGCGTTGGGGAGAAGGCGCAAGATCGCCGGGTCGTCGGGTTCCGCCAGGTGTGCCTCGAAGTTCGTCAGGTATGCCAAGAGATCCTGGGAGGCCTCCCCCTCGACCGGGAGGCGCTCCATACCGAAAACCTCCCCACCGAGTAGGAGGCCGACATCGGCGACGATCCGCGCGACAACGGCGCGTTCCTCGTGATCGAGTTCCGCGACGGCCACGCCGTGGCGTGCCCGAAAGGCTTTCACTTGCCACTTCGCTGCATCGTGGCCCAGAGTCCATAGCCGTGCATCGCCTGAACGTCCACTTCCATTTTCTCTCGGCCACCCGTCGAGACGACGGATCGACCCTTCTCGTGGACCTCTCGCATCTTCCGCTCGGCCTTAGCCCTCGCCCAGCCGAAGTACGACTCGAAGACGTGCGTGACGTAACTCATGAGGTTGACAGGGTCGTTCCATACAATCGTGACCCATGCATCGTCGAGCCGGGGAATGACGCTCGTCGCTGTACCCGTCGCCGGGTCTTCGCTCACCGCGAACCCCTGCCCTAGTCGCCGGGAGCGTCGTCTTGCGGGACTGCTGCGTCGAGGATCTCCTGCCACGCAGGGCAGACGGGGAATCGCTGCGGATCGCGGTTGGGAATCCAGACCTTGCCGCACAGCGCAATGACCGGCTGCCCGCTCACGGCCGCCTCGAGAATCTTCTCCTTGCGGACGTAATGCGAGAAGCGCTCGGAGTCCCCGGGTTCCGTTTCCTGGGTGTCCGGGCGGGTGATCGTCGTGGTCGATGCGCGCGTCTCTTCGCTCGGCCGAGTCTCCTGCTGGCTCATGCCCCCATCGTACGCCGGGCTTCGGAGACGCCCGAGGCTAGGCCACGGCGTTGATCAGCCGGCCGCTCTTGCGGTCGTAGAGCCGCCCTGCCCACCGGGTCGAGGCAACGAGCACCCCCGCGCCGGTGGCGATACCGAGAATCAGGCCGAGCCAGCCGATGCGGGCGTCCCAACGAATGGCAAGGGCCAAGGGAAGCGTGACCGGAACCGCGACCACCCATGCGGCAAGCGATGAGACGATCTGCGCGAGGAAGCCCGCACCCACGGAACCTACCTCGGCGGAAAAGGGATTCTCGCCCGGCGCGGGGGCTCGATACGGGAGCGCAACGGCGCTGATAGCCGAGACACCAAGGCTGGTCCCCAAGACCCCGGCGATAGCCCCAAACTCCGCAGGAGCGAGATCCCACCGTCCCGAGAGGCCCAGTGCCACCAGCCCCGCGAAGACCACGAGGGGAAGCGACCACGCAAGAGTGCCGGCAACGCGCCCCCTGGTAACGGAGATCCCGAGCCTCCCGGAAACGACGTCGAGCCACAGCGCACTCGAGTCAAAGGCCACGTCGTTGTGGCGAGCCCACCCAATGGTGCCCGCGAGGAGTACCGGAATGGCCATGACGACCGAGACGGGCGAGCCGAAGATCGGGTAGACGAGCATAAAGAAGAGGGCGGGAAACGTCATAACGGTGATGAGCCCGGTGAGGTAGCGCGGGTCGGTGAACCAGTATCGAAGGGCGCGGGTGGTGACGGCCGTCTGAGCACGCCGCACCGTCCGGCCGCGTCTCATGTCCGCCCGCTTCGCGGCCGCTAGAACTGAATCATCCCGGGCTCGCGCGCCGCCGCCACGGAAGATCGGATGCACGAGCGCGTGTGCGACATTGGCGCGCCACACTCCATACAGGAGGAGAATCCAACCCAGTGAGGCTCCGAGCCTCCACGCAACGGACCACCACGCGCCCGTGGCTGCCGCTTCCGTCGCCGCGACGGGTAGCGCTATCGGAGTCCACCGCAGCGTCTCGAAGAGCGCGGGGATGTCAATGGTCAGGAGAGTCTCGAGCCCCTCAGAGACCACGAGGTACGCGATCGGTGTTGCGATGAGCGCGCCAAGGATGATCATCACGAGCGCCGCCTCGCGCGAGCGTCGAGACTGGAGGATCCTTGACGTCCAGACAACCGAGACTCGCGCCGAGAGGATCAGCATCGCGTGGGTGAGCGCGGCCCACGCAAAGGCGACCGCGACGACCGACGGACCGTTCGATCGCCACGACGCGGCGAGCAATCCCAGGACGATGGCGAAGAACAACGACGGCAACGTGACGAAGGCCGAGACGGTCATGCCCGGCATGATGCGGCGAACGACCACACCGAGCGACGCGAATCGGCCGGGATCCAGGGTGTCGTCAAGCCCCGTGACCAGCACGGGGACAACCACCCAACCAAGGATGAAGACCGCCGAGACGGCCGTGAGGGCGTCGCTCCTTATGCCCGCGACCTGACCCTCCAGAACCCGAGACGCCCACCAGGCGGACGGCAACAACGATACAGCCCAGATGGCACCACCGATTAGGACGAGAATCCGCCACCACTCGCGCCGCAGTTGGTGGAGGGTCGTCGTGAGCCGAAGCCTCAGGACTGTCGCAACCACTCGAGATCCCGTCGTTCGGACATATCGCCAACCAGGGCGACGAACCTCTCCTCAAGGTCGATCCCGTCCGAGACCTCCTCCAGCGTGCCCTCGGCGAGGATGTGGCCGTGTCCCACGATCGCGACGTGGTCGCACACGCGCTCGACGAGAGCCATCACGTGACTCGACATCACCACCGTGCCGCCGGTCGCGGCGAAGTCCTGCAGGATGCGGCGGATCGCCTTCGCGGAGATGGGGTCGACGGCCTCGAAGGGTTCGTCGAGCACGAGCACCCGTGGTGCGTGGACGAGCGCGCACGCGAGGGCGATCTTCTTCGTCATGCCCGCAGAGAAGTCGGTCACGAGCGTCCTGCCGAGCGCGTCGAGATCGAGTGCGGCGAGCAGGTCATCCCTGCGCTCCTCGACAATCGCCGGATCCATCCCCCGGAGGAGACCCGCGTAGGAGATCAGCTCGGCGCCGGTGAGCCGATCGAAGGTTCGCAGGCCGTCGGGGAGTACTCCGAGCATCGGCTTCGCGCGCTCCGGCTCCGACCACAGATCGATGCCGTGAACCAGTACGGTCCCCGCATCGGGGGTGAGGAGTCCGGTCGCCATCGATAGCGTGGTGGTCTTGCCCGCTCCGTTGGGGCCGACGATTCCGAAGAAGGCGCCCGCCGGGATATCAAGATCGAGGTCATCGACGGCGACGGTCGCGCCGAAGCGCTTGCGCAGACCCCGAAGGGCAAGCGCCACCGGGCGCGATTCGGGGGCCATGCGCTCAGCCTAGGCTCGGCCTACAGCGCTGTGACAAGCACGTATACGGTGTACGTGACAAATGCCACGAGGAGTACGGCACCCTCGACGCGGTTGATGCGGCGATCACGCAGGAACTGATGCGCCATGATCGCGAGCGCAATCGTCAAAATCCCCAGCACCGGAAGGTCCCGCGTGAGAATCTCGGGCTGAACGGACGCCGGGTGGATCACGCCCGCGAGCCCCACAACACCGAGCGCGTTGAAGAGGCACGAACCGACGATGTTCCCGATGATGAGGTCGTGCTCGTTCCGTCTCGCCGACGCAATGGCGCTCGCAAGCTCCGGAAGGGACGTGCCAATCGCGATCACGGTGAGGCCGATGACGAGGTCACTCATCCCCAACCGCCTGGCAACTTCCGTCGCTCCTTCGACCATGTAGTACGAGGATGCGATCAAGGCAACAAGGCCCACGAGCGTCCACCGGATGGCCGCCTTTCGGGACAGGCTGGCCTCGGCCAATTCCTGTTCTGCATCGATCGCGAGGTGCTCACCCTTCGCTCGCATCGCGTACTGGAAGGACCAGAAGAGGACGAAGGCGAAGGCGGCCAGCAGGATCACGGCATCGAGCCTTGAGAGCTCGCCGTCACGAAACTGCCAGAAGGCGAGGCCCAGGACACCGAACAGCATCGGAATCTCTATCCTGACCGCGCCACGGTGGATGAGGATCGGCGAGACGAGGGCGGTCACACCGAGGACGAGGCCGATATTCGCGATGTTCGACCCGTACGCGTTTCCCAAGGCAATCTCCGGGTGTCCCCCGCTGGCCGCAAATGCCGAGACCACCAGTTCCGGAGCCGACGTGCCGAAGCCGATGATCACCATCCCAATGAGCAGCGCGGGAATCCCCAGGTGCCGTGCCGTCGACGCGGAACCCAGCACAAATCGGTCGGCGCTCCATCCGAGGACGACGAGCCCGCCAACAAGTTCGACGAGTGCAAGGATCACGATCCGAGGCTATCGGACCCGGAGCGACCTCCGAGGTCCAGATTCCGGGCACGACGTGCCGGA
>CAZTJX010000064.1:6330-9004 GCA_964613755.1 uncultured Demequinaceae bacterium
CCGCGCGTTAACACAGTGCCACCCGACGAACGAGGGGAATCGTGCGCGACGGTCGACCTCACTCTCCGCGAGCGTCCGGTTGGCGTTCGACGGGTCGCGGCTCTTGCGAGGTCGTTCTTCTGCGACCAGCTTCGGTCGATCGCGTTTGCCGCGGCGCTTTTCATGGGCATCGTCGTCACCACCTACGTCACCCTTCCCCTTGCTCAGTACGACGCCCTGCTGATCTCCGTCGTCGCGCTGACCGCCGCGTTCTACTTCACGGGCTGGGAGACGGGACGTGAAGTGGGAGTCATCGCCGCCTTCCATCTCCTGGGGCTCGCCCTAGAGATCTACAAGGTTCGCGCGGGCTCGTGGACGTATCCGGGACCGGGCGCATCGAAGGTCGGCGGCGTTCCCCTCTACGCGAACTTCTACACCCACCACTTCTGGCCCGACGCGCGCTGGGTGCTCGCGGGCCTCATGCTCCTCGAATTGCGTCGCTCCTGGGTCTACTTCTCCCTGGGCCCCGATCGCTTCCGACTACCGCTGTGGTTCTCCTTCGTCGCGATCGGATCCATGGTCTGGATCGCAGAGAACGCGGGTACCTTCCTCGGAGCCTGGCGCTACCCCTCCCAGATGGACGTGTGGGAGCTCGTCCACGTCGGGAAGCTGGGGTCCTGGGCACTCCTCGTCAGCCTCAGCTTTGTCCTCGTCGCGACGATCAAGTCGACGGAGGGGACCCTATACGGGCTACCCGGCGACGGCCCGAGTGTCGAGCGCCGCGGCGGAGCCGTCCGACGGGGCCGGGACCAAGGTCCCGGGGAACGCGTACACTAGCCCAAGCAGTCTCGTACGTGCTCGCGCCTCGACTGGGAAGTCGGACCCGATACCCAGGAGGACGCATGACCACCACGGATGCCATCGCGGCCTTTCGCGCCACCGAACCTCGCGATCCCGATCGCCCCTCGTACACCACGGCCTACGCCGCACTCCTTGAGACCGTAAAGGAGGCGGGTCTGCTCAAGCGCCACGTCCCGTTCTACTCGCTTCTCTTCGCGGGGCTGACCATCGCCCTCGCCGGCCTGACCGCCGGATTCCTCCTCCTAGGCTCGTCCTGGTTCCAGCTCCTCATCGCCGGAGCCCTCGGCATCGTCCTCACCCAATTCGCCTTCATCGCCCACGAGGCTTCTCACCGCCAGGTCCTCACCTCGGGTAGGGCCAATGACGGCGTCGGGCGCGCGCTCGCCGTCGTCGTCGTGGGCATCAGTTACCAGTGGTGGATGACCAAGCACACTCGCCACCACGGCAATCCGAACAGGATCGGAAAGGACCCGGATATCGCCACCGACACGATCTCGTTCTACGAGGAGGCAGCCGAGGGCAAGACAGGAGTCCTCGGATGGATCACCCGGCGCCAAGGGACCCTGTTCTTCCCGCTCCTCCTGCTTGAGGGTGTCAACCTTCACTGGAGGTCGGTGAGTTCGCTCTTCGAGCGCCGTCCCGTCCGGGGCCGCGCGTTCGAGATCGCGGGGGTCGCCGCGCGCTTCTCGCTCTACTTCCTTGTGGTCTTCTTGTTCCTGCCGCTAGGACTCGCGTTCGCCTTCGTGGCCGTGCAGCTCGCGGTGTTCGGGTTCTACATGGGGGCCTCGTTCGCTCCGAATCACAAGGGGATGCCGATCGTTGCGAAAGACGCGAAGCTCGACTTCTTCTCTCGCCAAGTTGTGACCTCGCGTAACATCTCCGGCGGCTGGCGCTCGAGCGCACTCCTGGGAGGCCTCAACTACCAGGTCGAGCACCACCTCTTCCCGAGCATGCCGCGACCCAACCTCGGCAGAGCCCGCCGTATCGTTCGGGACCAGTGTGCGACCCTCGACGTCCCCTACACGGAGACGACGCTCATGAAGTCCTACGGAATCATCGTCCGGTACCTCAACAGGGTGGGCCTGGCGGCGCGCGACCCGTTCCTGTGTCCCGTCACTGCGGCGTACCGGATTCACTAGTCAGACAGCGAACGGCCGCCCCCGAACCCGGTAGGGAACGAGGACGGCCGTTGGCTGCCTCTATGAGTCGTGGAGATGGCGGGAATCGAACCCGCGTCCGCATATTCGACACCAGGGCTTCTCCGGGCGCAGCCTGAGAAGTGTTTCTCGGCCCCTCACCTGCATCAGGCGAGCGAGTGAGATAGGCCCAGTCACCTAAGCGTCCCGAATCCTCCGATGACGAGAGGACTCAGCAAGTTCCCTAGATGACGCCAGGGACCAGGACGGGAACAAGCCTGGGCTGACGGACTACGAAGGTCGCCTAAGCGGCGAGGGCGTAGTCGGTGCGGTTTGAATTGGCACCTATGGTTGTGCGGGGGGCGTTGACGAGATAACCCCGCGTCCTCGGCCCGCTTCACCTGATGAAACGACACACGTCGAAACCGATCATCCCCTGTGCAGTTGTGCTTCCATTCTACGCGGGCCGCCTCGGCCAGGACAGAACCGTGGCCAAGCCGTGATCCTTACCAGCTCCCGCCGCCACCGCCGAAGGAGCCACCGCCCGAGAACCCGCCACCGCCGGAGAACCCGCCACCCCCGAACCCGGACCCGCCGCTTGTGCCCGGGGTGGGGGTCGACATTGCGGTGTTCGCAAGCGCCGTGAATCCGTCGAGCCTCTGCCCGAAGGTCCCGGCGTTGATCCAGAAGGGACCGTA
>CAZTJX010000065.1:0-8865 GCA_964613755.1 uncultured Demequinaceae bacterium
CCCTTGAGGCCCACGTCGATCATGCGGTTGACGGCATTTACTCCGCCGCCACCCACGCCCACGACCTTGATCGCGGTGATGTAGTTCTGCGGTGACGCCACGGCCCGGCCTTTCGCTCAACTCTAACGCTCAACTTGAACGTTAGAGTTATGTCAAGTAGATCCACCGTCACGGTACGACCGCGCCCAGCCCTCCGGCGTGATCGCCGCGCGTGTCGCGCCGAATTCCGCTACTCGTCGCGCGTCACGGGAAGCGTCGGCGCCGATACGTCGATCGTGGCGGCGTCGAAGGAACCGGAATCGAGCAAGGTGAGAACGACCTCCGCCTTGAGCGCCGTGTCGTCTGCGCTCCCCCAGACGACCACCGTGCCGTCACCGAGGGTGAACTCCACCGTGTCCTCGGTCTGCGCGCCCACCGACTGGATCCGTTGGGCAAGGTCGGTCGGCAGGGCCCCCAACACCTGAATCACCGCACCGAGCGCCCTCGCGTAGTCAGGGCCGACGGGGACCACCACCACCGGAAGCGCACCTGGATCGGCGACGGGCTCCCCGAGCGTCATGCCGTCTGCGTCGACAAGTACGTACGCACCGCCTTCGCCGGGAACGGCCGCAATAGCGATCCTCGCCTCAACAACGACCCTGACCCCATCGGGCCACGACCTCGTCACCGCCGCGGATCGCACCCCCTCCAGGCCCTCGACAGCGCTCGCCATCGCCCCCAAGTCGAGTCGGGGAAGAGGAGTCCCGACAAAGGAGCTCAGGGCCTCGCGGACCTGAACCACGTCAATCGACTCATCCTCCCCTGCGATTCCCAGTTTCCGGGCGTCCAGGGCGAAGAGCGGAGAGAACCAGCCCGCCCACACGACGAGGACGATCGTCGCGAGCGCAAGCGTCACTCTCCCCGTGCGGCGGCGGCGCTCGCGCGCGTGCGCATCGGCACGCTCCACGCCTCGCTGACGCCGTTCGGACGCGGCGGGCGTCTCACGCGCGGACGGGGCAAGCGTCGTTCCCTTCCCCTCAAGCACGGTCGCGCTCCTTGGTCCGAAGCCGATCGAGGATGCGTGACGCGATTTCGGTAACCGAGCCTGCCCCCACCGTGAGGATGGTGTCGCCTCTCTCGGCGACCTCCGCCGCCCGCTCAGCTCCCGTCCTCACGTCGTCGATCGCCTCGACGGATGCAGCCCTCGACTCCTCCAGGAGATCCGTGATCGTGCGCGGGCCGACGCCCGGCTCAGGATCCTCCCGCGCTCCGTAGACGCCCGTGACGATGATGTGGGCGCCGGGCTCATCGAGGGCCCTGGCGAAGTCTCGCGCTAGGAGACGCGTGCGGGAGTACAGATGCGGCTGGAAGAGCACGATCAGGCGACCCGTCTCGCGGTCCCTCGCCGCGGCGAGAAGCGCGGCAATCTCGGTGGGGTGATGGGCATAATCGTCGACGACACGGACCCCGCCCGCCTCTCCCCTGAGCTCGTAGCGTCGGCCCGCGCCCGCAAACGTCGCCATCGCCGCGGCAGCCTTCCGAGGGTTGGCCCCAGCCTCCACGGACGCGGCCCATGCGGCTGCCGCGTTGAGGCGATTGTGGGCTCCAGGCTGCGAGACCGCCATGGGATAGCGTTCCTCGTTGCGACCCACCGACGTCGCATCCACGACGACGTCCGCCGCCTTGCTCCCGTACGTTGTCACGCGGACGCCCTTGCCCGCTGCGTCCGTGGCGACGAGTGCGGCAGGCGCGTCGTCCGCACACGCAATCAAGCACGACGCCGAGGACGCGAAATCCCGGAACGCCGCCTCGACGGCCTCCGCGCTCCCGTAGTGGTCGAGATGATCGGCCTCGACATTCGTGAGGACCGCGATCTCGGGATGGTAGGCCAGGAAGGAGCCGTCAGACTCGTCCGCCTCGATGACGGTAACGTCGCCCGTACCCGCGTAGGCGCCACCGACTGCATCGGACACCCCGAGAACGGGTGCACCGATCGCGAAGCTTGCGTCGATCCCGCTCTCCCGAAGCGCGTGGGCGATCATGGCGGACGTTGTCGTCTTCCCGTGCGCCCCGGCGACGGCGATCACGCGCTTGCCCTCGATAGCCCGCACGAGCGCCTCCGATCGATGCCAGACGGGGATCCCCGATTCTCGGGCGGCAACCAGTTCAGGGTTGTCCTCGCGAAGAGCCGACGTGACCACGACGCTCGACGCCCCAGCAACGAGCGCGGGATCGTGCCCGACGCGGACGTCGAGGCCCTCGTTACGCAGGGCAGCAAGATACGGCCCCTCCGCCGCGTCGGAACCCGACACTGGCACGCCTGAGCGGGAAAGTAGCCAAGCGACCGCGGACATTCCCGCGCCCCCCACTCCGATGAAGTGAACCCTGCCCTGCGTCACGTCGCAGCCCTTTCGATCATGTCGGCGAGGCGCGCGCTTCCATCGATCACACCAATGGCCCTCGCGGCCGCAACGATGCAGGCTCGGTCATCCTCGTCGAGGAGCATCTCCTCGAGCGCGAGGGTGACCGCAGCGGGCGTCAACCATTTATCCTCGATCATGAGTGCGGCCCCCGCCGCGACCGCGGGCCCCGCGTTGAGCGCCTGTTCCCCGTTTCCGATCGGAAGCGGAACGTAGAGGGCGGGAAGGCCGAGAGCGGAGACCTCGGCGACCGTGACGGCCCCGGCGCGACAGACCACGGCGTCGACCGCCGCGTATGCGAGCGCCATGTCGTGCTCGTACTCCCGCACGATGTATTGGGACCGGTACTTCGCTGCGAGATCCCCGAGCGCGCGAACGGGGCTATCGTCCTTGCCGCGCCCGGTGACGTGAAGAACGTGGATCCCGTGTCCCACGATGGCGGGGATCGCCTCCGCCGTCGCGGAGTTGAGGCGCGACGCTCCGAGCGAGCCCCCCATCACCAATACGGCCCGCGCGTCCTCGGGCCAGCGAAGCGCGAGCCTCGCCTCTATCCGTGCGACCGTCGCCGTGCGAGGCCGCCGGAGCGCCTGCGCGAGGGCCACGATCTCCTCGCGGAGCGGCATCCCCATCACCACGGCGTCACGCAAGTCCGTCGAGTCGTAGTTGGTTGCAACGCCGGCCGCGTAGCGCGCACCGAGACGATTCGCAAGCCCCGGCTTCGCATTCGCCTCGTGGACGACGATGGGAATGCGTGCGCGCCTCGCCGCAAGGTAGGCCGGGGTGGAGACGAAGCCCCCGAACCCCACGACGACATCGGGAGCAACCTCATCGACAACGCGGCGGGCAGCCCTGAGCGCTCCCACCATCGCGCCGGGAAACCGTACCGCCGCGCTGTTGATCCTGCGAGGGAACGGAACGCGCGGGATGGTACGGAAGGCGATTCCGGCGCGCGGAACGAGGTCGGCCTCGAGCCCCGTCGCTGTCCCGAGCGCCACGACCTTGTGACCCCGGCGGGCGAGTTCCGCCGCGGTGGCGAGCAAGGGGCTGACGTGGCCAGCCGTGCCTCCCCCTGCGAGCAGAATCGACTTACCCACGGCGCCTCCCCGAGACGATTGCCAACGAGCGGCGAGCGAGCGATGGGCGCGCGGCCAGCGCCTCCGCGGCTCCGGGCTCCCGGCGGGCGAAGGCCAGAAGCACCCCAATCCCCACGAGCGACATGATCATCGAGGATCCTCCAGAGGAGACGAGGGGAAGCGGTACTCCGGTCACCGGCGCGAGCCCGAGAACCACGGCGATGTTGAGGCAAGCCTGGCCGACGATCCACGCGCCGATCGCCGCGGCCGTGATCTGGACGAACGGATCCCGATGGCGCTGGACGATGCGGTTGACGGCGAGAGCGATCATCGCGAGGGCCACGAGCACAAAGATCGTCCCGACGAGCCCGAATTCCTCTCCAAGGATCGCGAAGATGAAGTCGTTGTGTGCCTTTGGGAGGTACGACCACTTCTCGCGGGAGAGCCCAGGACCGAGCCCCCAAATCCCTCCAGAGGCCAGTGCCCATGTGCCGTGGGTGACCTGCCAGCAGGCGTCCACCCCGCAGTCGGGAGAGAGCCACGCGGTGACGCGAGAGGACAGCGTATCCCGCGAGAGCACGAGAAACGTCACGAGAGCACCCGCGGTAGTCATCCCAAGCGCGAAGAAGCGTATGGGCAATCCCGCTGTCCAGTAGGCGGCGGCCACGAGCAGAATCATGACGACCCCTGTCCCGATGTCCTTTCCCGCGAGCACAAGCCCCACCACGAGCGCCGCGACGAGTCCCGCGGGCATGATCGCCCGCTTCATGGTCGTCAGGAGCGGCCTCAACTGTGAGAGGGCGACGCCCAGGTAGAGGGCAAGGGCTAGTTTGGCGGCCTCACTCGGCTGCGCTGTCAGCCAGCCGAGGCTGATCCAGTTCTTGTTGCCACCGGAGGCGTGACCCAGAGACGTCGTCGCCACGAGGAAGAGAAGGACGATGCTCGCAGCGAGGAACCATGGGGCGGCGCGCCTGAGCGCAGAGACGGAGATCCTGCTGAACACCAGAAGCCCGACAACTCCGACGACGAGGTAGGCGAGCTGTGCCTTGAAGAGCGAGTACGGGTCGCCCTCTTCCCTGATCGAATCGATAGACGAACTGGAAAGCATCGCGGCGAGACCCACGAGGACGAGGAGCGCGGTCGCGGATGCGAGAAGGTAGTAACTCGCGACCGGCGATGTGCGAGAGCGCGAGGAGGAAGAGACCTCGGCAACCCCGACCGCCATGTTCTCCTCCTACGCCATCTCCTCCACCGCCGCGGCGAAGGAGTTCCCCCGGTCCGCGTAGTCGCGGAACTGATCCATCGAGGCGCACGCGGGCGACAAGAGCACAACATCGCCCTCGCGTGCCAATCCGCGCGCAGCCAGAACCGCCCGCTTCATCACAGTCTCGCCCGGTTCGATCACCGTGACGGGGATTCCGGGTGCGTGTCGCTTGAGGGCACCAAGGATCGGCGCGGGATCGAGGCCGATGATGACGGCGGCGCGGAGACGGCTCGCGACGTCCCTGACCAGCGGTTCGAAGTCTGCGCCCTTGGGAAGGCCTCCCGCGATCCACACCGCGGTGCCCGGCGGCAGGCCGTTCAGCGCGGCCCTCGCGGCATGCGGGTTGGTCGCCTTGGAATCGTCAACGTACGCGACGCCCCCGACGTGTGCGACGACCGCCGTCCGGTGCGCGTCGAGGGAGAAGGCGCGCAGGCCCGCCGCGATCGCGCTAGGTTCGATCTCGGCCGCGCGGGCGAGCGCCGCCGCCGCCAGCGCATCGAACGCGAGATACGGCGGGACCGAGCCCGCGACGAGGTGTTCGAGGTCGGCGATGGACGCCAACTCGACGGCCTCCCGATGCCTCGCGTCGTGGAAGGCGCGATCGACCATGACTCCGTCGACGAATCCGAGCTGAGACACGGCGGGAGCTCCGAGAGTGAGTCCGACGGCGCGACAGCCCTCGGCCACGTCGGCGTCGCGCACCATGCCCTCGATCGCCGCCTCGGCCGCGGGGAAGACGCACGCCCCCGTCGCGTGTTCGTAGACCTTGGCCTTCGCCGAGGCGTACGCCTCGGGGCTTCCGTGCCAGTCGCTGTGGTCGTCGTCGATGTTGAGGCAGACGGAGGCGAGCGGTTCGACCGTCGACGTGTAGTGGAGCTGGAAACTCGACATCTCGACCACCATCAGGTCGAGCGGCCGCGCCGCCGCTCCCACGACGGGATCGCCCACGTTGCCGACGACCGCGCACTCCAGGCCCGCCTCGCGCGCGATCGCGCCAATCATGCGCACGGTCGTGGTCTTGCCATTCGTCCCCGTGACGAGCAGCCACGGCACGCCCTCGCGTCGGAGGCGCCAGGCGAGCTCGACCTCGCTCCAGATCTCGATGCCCGCAGCCTCGACGGCCCGAAGCGCCGCGCCGTGGGGCGGCCATCCCGGCGAGGCGATGGCAAGGTCGAACCGATCGAGGGCGACCTCCGAGACATCGCTGTGGTCGGCGGCGGCCTCGCGGTCGACGGTCTCGACGCTCGCCCCTGCCGCGGCCAACGCCTCCGCCGCGGCCGTTCCCGTCACCCCCATGCCGAGGACGAGCGCGCGGCGCCCCGCGAGCGTCACAGCGTCCGGATCCACTCGGCGTAGAACAGCCCCATGCCCCCGGCCGCGAAGAGCCCGGCGATGAGCCAGAAGCGCGTGACGATCGTGACTTCCGTCCAGCCCAACTGCTCAAAGTGGTGATGCAGCGGAGCCATCCTGAAGAGGCGTTTGTGGGTCATCTTGAAACCGGCGACCTGCAACACGACCGAGACGAGGATGATGACGAACAGCCCGCCGATGAGGGCGGCGAGGAACTCGGTGCGCGAGACGATGCTGAGCCCGGCCATCGCGCCGCCGAGCGCAAGGGCGCCGGTATCTCCCATGAAGATCCGGGCGGGCTGGGCGTTCCACCAGAGGAACCCAAAGACCGCACCCGTGATCGCCGAGGCAAGGATGGCGAGGTCGCGAGGGTCCCGGACCGTGTAGCAATTGACGGCGGCCTCCGGGGCGCCGCACCACTGATTGAACTGCCAGATCCCCACGAGGACGTACGCGCCGAAGAAGATCACCGACGCCCCCGTCGCGAGGCCGTCGAGTCCGTCGGTGAGGTTGACCGCGTTCGACCACGCCGTGATGAGGAAGTTCGCCCAGACGATGAACAGGACGAGGCCCATCGTGGTTCCCCAGGCGGAGAGTGTGATGTGGGTGTCGCGGAGGAGCGAGATCGCCTGGGATCCGGGGGTCCACCCGTTGCCGTCGGCGAACTGCAGCGCAAGAACCCCGAACGTCACCCCGACGGCTCCCTGTCCGAGGATCTTCCAGATCGGCCGGAGTCCCAGGGAGCGCTCGCGCCGGATCTTGATGAAATCGTCGAGGAACCCCACGGCGCCGAGGCCGATCATGAGCCCGATGACGAGCGTGGACGAGATGTGGGGGCGCCGGTCGAACGCGAAGTTGCCGAGAAGCCATCCGATTACAGCCGCGACGATGATGATGACGCCGCCCATCGTCGGCGTCCCGCGCTTGACATGGTGCGACGCCGGTCCATCATGACGGATGAACTGCCCGTACTGCCGCTTGGTCAGGAATCGGATAAGGAGAGGGGTCGCGAAGAGCGAGACAAAGAGCGCGGCTCCACCGGCAAGAACGATCGCCTTCACACCGCTCCTCCCGTCAGGTCGTCGGCGAGGCGCCACAGCCCCGATCCGTGGGACGCCTTCACGAGTACCGTATCTCCCGAACGCACGGTCGAGTCGAGGTACGCGCGCGCATCCTCGATCGTAGCGACGAAGACGGCCTCGTCTCCAAACGAGCCCTCGCGCACGGCGGCGTCGTAGGCTGCGCGCGCGCCGCTCCCGACGACGACGAGGTGATCGATCCCGAGCCGGACGGCCAGGTGACCGAGTTCGTCGTGCGCGGCGAGCGAGCCCTCCCCCATCTCGAGCATCTCGCCGATGACCGCGAAGGACCTCCCCGGACCCGCGAGGTCGCGCACGGCCCGGAACGCGGCTCGCATGCTCTCCGGGGACGCGTTGTAGCTGTCGTCAAGGATGGTCACCCCATCGGGGCGTTCGATCACGGCCATCCGATGCGGGCTCGCGGCGGTCGCGGCGCTCAGGAGCTCGGCCACCTCATCCACGTGCATGCCGAGCGACAGCGCCACGGTCGCGGCGGCGAGGGCGTTCGTCACGTGGTGCTCCCCCATGAGGCGCAGCGATACCGGCGCCTCCGCCCCCTCGGCCGCGAGCGTGAAACTCGCCCGCCCCCGCTCCGTCGTCAGGTCAGCGGCCCTCACATCCGCGGGGCCGAGGCCAAAGGTCGTCACGGACGGGGCGAGCGCGGCCATCGCCGCGACCCTCGCGTCGTCGGCGTTGAGCACGACGGTCGCGCCGGGCGTGCACGCCTCGATCAGTTCCGCCTTGGCGCTTGCGACGTCGTCGATGGAGCCGAATTCCCCCAGATGCGCACTTCCCACGGCCAGCACGACGGCGACGTCCGGGGGGGCGACATTCGCGAGGTAGGAGATGTGCCCCGCCCCGTTTGCCCCCATCTCCAGGACAAGGTGGCGAGTTGAGGAATCGGCCCGGAACACCGTCAGTGGGAGCCCGATCGCGTTGTTGAATGAACCCCGGGGCGCGATGCACGCGGGGAGCATGTGTGCGAGGAGGTCCTTCGTCGTCGTTTTCCCCACCGATCCAGTCACCGCGACGACCGCGAGCTCCGAGTGCTCGCGCAGGCGCGCGAGGTACTCGCGCGCGAGTTTCCCGAGGGCCACCGTCGCATCGACGACGAGGACGTGGGGGGCCTCGACGGCCCGTGTCACCAGGTGAAGGACGGCGCCCTTCCCCGCCGCGTCTTCGACGAAGGAATGCCCGTCTGCGTTCTCACCGGGGAACGCGACGTAGAGCGAACCCGGTCGGCACGTTCGCGAGTCCTGCGAGACCGATGTGACCTCGATCGAAGGGTCGGCGGCGAGGGCCCCGCCCGTGACGTCGGCGATCCACTGTGCCGTGACGGGCCGCATCAGGGTTTCCTCGATTCGGCGAGTGCCTCCCGCAATTCCTCCGGGTCGCTGAAGTGGTGCCGCGTGCCAGCGATGTCCTGATAGTCCTCGTGACCCTTGCCGCTCAGCAGGATCGTGTCTTCCGGCTCCGCGAGCGCCAGGGCGAAGCGGATCGCGTCCTCGCGCGGGGCTACCTCGTGAACCCCGGCCATGTCCGAGCGCGCCTGATGGAGCCCCGCGAGGATCTCCTCCCGGATCTGGCCCGGTTCCTCCGAACGGGGATTGTCGTCCGTGACGACGACCACGTCGGCGAGTGCCGCAGCGACCTTGCCGAACTCGGGACGCTTGCCCGCGTCGCGATCGCCGCCCGCCCCG
>CAZTJX010000066.1:0-8743 GCA_964613755.1 uncultured Demequinaceae bacterium
AGGGTGTCGACGGCGTCGAACACCGGCTCCTTGTCCTCCTGGAGGTCGCGGTTGTAGGCGAGCGGCAGGGCCTTGAGCGTGGCCAGGAGCCCCGCGAGGTCGCCGACGAGGCGCCCCGCCTTGCCTCTCGCGAGCTCCGCGACGTCGGGATTGCGCTTCTGCGGCATGATGCTTGAGCCGGTCGCGTACGCGTCATCGAGCCGCACGTAACCGAACTCCACCGTCGCCCAGGCGATGATCTCCTCAGCCAGCCGCGACAGGTCCACACCGATCATGGCGGCGATCCACGAGAACTCCGCGACCACGTCCCGCGCGGCAACGGCGTCGATCGAGTTCTCGAGCGGCCCGACGAACCCGAGCCGCTTCGCGATGAGGGTGGGGTCGAGTCCAAGCGCGTTGCCGGCGAGCGCGCCGGCACCGTAGGGCGACCACGCGGCGCGCTGGTCCCAGTCCGTGAGGCGCTCAACGTCCCGCAGCAGCGGCCAGGCATGCGCGAGCAGATGATGACCGAGCGTCACGGGCTGGGCGTGCTGGAAATGCGTGCGCCCCGGCATGGGGTTGTCGATGTGGCGGTCCGCCTGCTCGAGGATCGCATCGACGACGTCGAGGACGTCCGAGGCGATCCCGCGCGCGCTCCGCCTGAGGTACATCCGCACGAGCGTGGCGATCTGGTCGTTCCGGCTTCGGCCGGCGCGCAGTTTTCCGCCGAGCTCCGCGCCCACCCGCTCGATCAGGCCACGCTCGAGCGCCCCGTGGACGTCCTCCTCCTCGGGTTCGGGCGCGAACGCACCGGACGCGACGTCCGCCCGCAGACCCTCAAGGGCCGCGACCATCGCCGAGGCCTCCTTGGACGTCAGCAGCCCTGCCGACCGGAGTGCCTCCGCGTGGGCGATCGAGCCCACGAGGTCGTCGTCCGCAAGCCGCCAATCGAAGTGCGTGGAGCGGCTGAGCGCCGCGACGGCCGCGGCAGGGGAGCCGGAGAACCTCGCGCCCCACAGGCCCCCCGTGGGGGCGGACGACGCGGGCGTAGCCGTGGAAGCCGACGCCTTGGGTGCGGATGCGGCCTTTCCCTTGCGGGGGGTTGCGGTGGCCTTGCCCTTGGCTGCCTTGCGTGCCATGACTACCCCTTCGGTTGCGCCTTCTTCGCGGGAGTGGCCGCGTCGGTCGCCAGGTCGCGGGCGGCCGCCTGCTGGGCCGCGAGCCCGTATATCTGGATGAATCCCCGTGCGGCGCTCTGATCGAACACGTCCCCTTCATCGTAGGTGGCGAGGCCGAAGTCGTAGAGGCTCTCGTCGGAGCGGCGCCCCGTTACCGCGGCGCGGCCTCCGTGCAGCACCATGCGGATCTCTCCGGAGACGCGCTCCTGGGTCGAGGCGACGAAGGCGTCGAGCGACCTCTTGAGCGGGCTAAACCACATTCCGTCGTACACGAGTTCGCTCCAGCGCTGCCCCACCGTCCGCTTGAAGCGCGCGAGTTCGCGCTCCACCGTGATGGCCTCGAGCTCGCGGTGCGCCTCGATGAGCGCCACGGCGCCCGGGGCCTCGTAAACCTCACGCGACTTGATACCCACAAGCCGGTCCTCAACCATGTCGATCCGGCCGACTCCGTGCGCCCCCGCACGCCGGTTCATTTCCTGGATCGCCTGCAGGGGCGTCACCGTCTCGCCGTCGAGCGCGACGGGAACGCCCTTCTCGAACCGAAGGATCACCTCGTCCGGCACGGGCGGGAACGCGGGGTCGTCCGTGTACGAATACACGTCCTTCGTCGGCGCGTTCCAAATGTCCTCGAGGAATCCCGTCTCGATGGCGCGACCCCAGACGTTCTGGTCGATCGAGAAGGGGTTCTTCTTGGTCGTCTCGATGGGGAGCTTGTGGACCTCGGCGTAGTCGATGGCTTTCTCGCGCGTCAGCGCGAGGTCACGCACGGGCGCCATGCACGTTAGGTCGGGCGCGAGCGCGACGATGCCAGCCTCAAACCGCACCTGGTCGTTGCCCTTGCCCGTACAGCCGTGCGCCACCGTCGTCGCCCCGAACTGTCTCGCGGCCGTGACGAGGTGCTTGACGATGACCGGACGGCTGAGCGCGGAGACGAGCGGGTACTTGTCCATGTAGAGGGCGTTCGCGGCGAGCGCGGGTATGCAGTACTCCGCCGCGAACTCGTCGCGCGCGTCCGCGACGTAGGCCTCGACGGCGCCACAGTCGAGGGCGCGCTGGCGAATGACGTCCAGGTCCTCGCCACCCTGGCCGACGTCGACCGCGACCGCGATCACCTCGGCGCCCGTGGCGTCCTGGATCCAGCCGATGCCGACGGAGGTGTCGAGTCCGCCGGAGTAGGCGAGGACGATGCGCTGCTTCATGACTGATGCTCTTTTCGTAGGGACTCCGTGGTGGTGCGGTCTGCTTTGTTGTGGTCTGAATGGGAGGGGCCCGGGTGAGCGCGATCGAGGAACCTCTGGGCGAGCCTTAGCCCGCCGTCCGCCTCCCGGGCGACGACGAAGACCGTATCGTCTCCTGCGACCGTCCCGACGACGTCGGGGTCGTCGTGCGAATCGATGGCGCTCGCGAGGTACTGTGCCGCGCCGGAGGGCGTGCGGAGGACGGCCAGGTTCCCCGAGCCGTCGGCGCTGAAGAGGAGCTCGGCGATGAGACGATCCAGGCGATTCTCCGTGTCCTCGCTCGCCGCGATCGAGTCGCCCGCGGCGTAGACGAGCGAGCCGTCGCTCGCCCGCACCTTGATCGCCCCGACGTCGACAAGGTCGCGCGAGAGCGTCGCCTGGGTGACGACGAGTCCCCGCGCCTCGAGCTCAATCGCGAGTTGACCCTGGGAGCGCACGGGCTTGTCGTCAAGGACGCGCCGGATGAGCTCCTGCCGCGCGGCCTTGGTCCCGGGAACCCCGGCGCTCATGGGGAGGCTCACCTGTCCACCAGCCACGTGAGGAGCGCCTTCTGGGCGTGCAGGCGGTACTCCGCCTCGTCCCACACGATGCTCTGGGGTCCGTCGATGACCTCGGCCGTGATCTCTTTGCCCCGGTAGGCGGGCAGGCAGTGGAGCACCTGCGCGCCCTTCGCGGCGATCGCGAGGGTCGCGCCGGAGATCTGGAAAGGGAGGAAGACCTTCGCGCGCGCGTCTGTCTCCACCTCATCCCCCATGGAGACCCAGGTGTCGGTCGCGAGCACGTCGGCACGCGTCGCGGCATCGTCGTGTGTACCGACAACGGCGACGCTTCCCCCGGTTTCCTCGGCGATCTCGCTCGCGCGAGCCACGACGGCCGGGTCGGGGGCGTATCCCTCGGGAGCCCCGATCTTCACGTGCATCCCCGCGGTCGCGCAGCCGAGCAGGTACGAGTGCGCCATGTTGTTCGCACCGTCGCCCAGGTAGGCCAACGTGAGCCCCGCGAGGGCGTCGACTCCCCCGCGCGCGTCGGCGACCGCCGCGAGGTCCGCGAGCACCTGGCACGGGTGGAACTCATCGGTCAACGCGTTCACCACCGGAACCCCGGAGATGGAAGCCATTTCCTCGATCCGCTCCTGGCCGTGGGTGCGCCACACGATCGCGCTCACTTGACGATCGAGCACCCTCGCCGTATCCGAGATCGACTCCCCCCGCACCATCTGCGAGCTTCCGGCGTCAAGCACGAGAGGGAAGCCGCCAAGCTCGGCGATGCCCGCGGAGAACGAGACACGGGTACGCGTCGAGTGCTTGTCGAAGAGGACGGCGACGGCCTGCGGCCCGACGAAGGGCCGGGAGTGGAAGCGGTCCCGCTTGAACGCGAGCGCGAGCTCAAGAACCTCCCGCTGCTCCGAGGGGCTGAGGTCGTCGTCCCGCAGGAAGTGGCGCGTCATGAGTCCGTTCCCTTCGCCTCGAGGTGCTCCCCTAGCCACACGAGGAAGGTGTCCGCCTCCTCCACGCTCAGGGTGAGCGCGGGGACGAGCCGGATCGTGTCGGGCCGGGGCGCGTTGATGATGAAGTCCGCCTCGAGCCCGGCCGTGACAGCTTCCGCGGCCGTCGGGCCGTCGAGGACGATCCCGAGCATGAGTCCGTCGCCGCGCACGTCGGTGACGCCGGGCAACGCGAGGGCGGCCTCCCGAATGTGCGCACCCACCGCCTTAGCGTTCTCGATCAGGTCCTCGTTCTCGATGACGTTGAGGGTGGCGAGGGCAGCGGCGCAGGCGAGGGGGTTGCCCCCGAAGGTCGAGCCGTGGTCGCCACGCGCGAGCAGCCCGGCGGTCCGCTCGCCGAACGCGACGACGGCGCCGATAGGAAATCCCCCGCCGAGGCCCTTTGCGAGCGTGAGGAGATCGGGCGTGACGCCGTGAGCCTGGTGGGCGAACCACGTTCCCGTGCGCCCGATCCCGGTCTGTACCTCGTCGATGATGAGGAGCGCGCCGTGCTCGTCGCACAGGCTCCGCGCCGCGGCAAGGAACGCGTCGGACAGCGGCCGTACCCCCGACTCCCCCTGGATCGTCTCCAGGATGATCGCCGCGACCTCGCCCGTCATCGCGCGTTCGAGCGCGCCGACGTCGCCGGGAACCACGAACCGCACCTCGCCCCCGAACGGACCGAACGGCTCCCGAATCGCGGGCTTGTGGGTCACCGCGAGGGCGCCGACGGTCCTGCCGTGGAAGCCCCCCTCGAGGGCGACGACGACGCGCCTACCGGTCTTGCGGGCCGCCTTGAGCGCGGCCTCGTTGGCCTCGGTCCCCGTGCTGCACAGGAACACCCGGGAGCCGGACGGGGCGTGCGCGAGGTCGAGCAGGCGCTCGGCGAGCGCCACCTGAGGGCCGGTGGCGAAGAAGTTGGACACGTGGGCGAGCGTCGCGGCCTGGTCGGCGACGGCCTTGATCCACACGGGGTGCGCGTAGCCGATCGCGTTGACGGCGAGTCCTCCGAGGAGGTCGAGGTAGCGGTGCCCCTCCGCGTCCCAGACGTAGTTGCCCTCGCCCCGCTCGAGGGCGAGCGACGGCGAGCCATAGGTGCCCATGAGCGCGTTGTCGTACCGCGCGAGGAGCGCGTCGCCCTCGGGCGCGGACGTGCCGGGCTTGGTCATGATGTCGCAGCCTTCGGCTTCGCCCGCATCGCCGCCGCATCGGGAGGATCACCCGCGAGGACCATGGTGCCGATGCCCTCGGTCGTGAAGATCTCGGTGAGGATCGCGTGCGGGACCCTGCCGTCGATGACGTGGACCTGGGGTACCCCTCCCTTGACCGCCCGCAGAGCCGCCTCCATCTTGGGCACCATGCCCGATTCGAGCGTCGGCAGCATCTTCGTCAGGTCGGTGGAGTAGATCTGCCGCACGAGGCTTTCCTTGTTCGGCCAGTCGGCGTACAGGCCCTCGACGTCGGTGAGCATGACGAGCTTGCGCGCACCGAGCGCCCCCGCGATGGCCGCGGCCGCCGTGTCGGCGTTGACGTTAAGGACGGTGGTGGGGTCGTTGATATCGGGGGCGACCGTGCTGACCACGGGAATCCGTCCCGCCAGGATGAGGTCCTCGATCGCCGCTGGATTGACCTTGATGACGTCGCCGACGAGGCCGACGTTCACCGCCTCCCCGTCCACGGTCGCGTCGCGCCGCTTCGCCTGGAGCAGTCCGGCGTCCTCTCCCGAGAGCGCAACGGCATGCGGCCCGTGGGCGTTGAGGAGACCGACGAGCTCCCGCGAGACCTGGCCCGTGAGCACCATGCGCACCACGTCCATGGCCTCGGGCGTCGTGACCCGGAATCCCCCCTTGAACTCGCTCTCGATGCCGAGCCTGCCGAGCATCTGGGATATCTGGGGGCCGCCGCCGTGGACGACGACGGGGTGCAGGCCGAGGAGCCGCAGGTGCACCACGTCCTGGGCGAACGCCGCCTTGAGCTCGTCGTCCACCATGGCGTTGCCGCCGAACTTGATGACGACGATGGCGTCCTTGAATCGCTCGATCCACGGCATGGCGTCGATGAGGACGTCCACCTTCTCGCGGAGTGAGAGGTTGAGTTTCTCTGCAGATCGTCTTGTCATGAGGAGTACGCGCTGTTCTCGTGGACGTAGTCGTGAGTGAGGTCGTTGGTCCAGATGGTGGCGGATGCCGTGCCGGCGTGGAGTTCGACGACGACCTCCACTTCCCTACCGGTCAGATCGACGAGGTTCCTGTCGTCGCCGACGCCCTGCGCCCTGCACACCTGAACGCCGTTAACACAGACGTCAAGGAGTTGCGGGTCGTACGGGGCGACGTCCTCGGGTACGGTCCCGACGGCGGAGACGACCCTGCCCCAGTTGGGGTCGTTGCCGAAGACGGCCGCCTTGAACAGGTTCGAGCGGGCGATGGCCCGAGCGACCGCCTCGGCGGCCGCCTCCGTGCTGGCCCCCTGAACGGTGATCGAGATGTCGTGGCTCGCGCCCTCAGCGTCGGCGATGAGCGCCCGGGCGAGCGATGCGCACGCCTCGGTGAGCGCCTCCTCGAACTCGTCGAGGCCCGGCGCGATGTCGGAGGCGCCCGAGGACAGCATCAGGACGGTGTCGTTGGTGGACATGCAGCCGTCCGAGTCCGTCCGGTCGAAGGTCACCCGCGTCGCCTCCCGAAGTGCACCATCGGCGCGCTCGGCGTCGATCGTCGCGTCCGTCGTGAGGACCACGAGCATGGTCGCGAGGCCGGGAGCGAGCATCCCCGCACCCTTCGCCATCCCTCCAATGCTCCAGCCGTCCCGCGACACAACCACCGTCTTCGCCACGGTATCCGTGGTCATGATGGCGGTTGCGGCGTCGTCGCCCCCGGATTCGGAGATCGCGTCCACCGCGGCGTTCACGCCCGGCAGCAGCGCGTCCATGTCGAGCGGGATGCCAATGAGGCCCGTCGAGCAGACCGCCACGTCGTCAGGCGTCACCTCTGCCCCATGCGCGCTCAGCGCCCGGGCGGTGTGCTCGGCCGTGGCGTGCGTGTCGGCGAGGCCTTCGGGCCCTGTGCACGCATTCGCGCCACCGGAATTCAGGATCACCGCATCGATCCGGTGATCGTCGACGACCTGCCGCGACCATACGACGGGGGCGGCGACGACACGGTTGCTCGTGAAGACGCCTGCGGCGACGTGGAGAGGGCCGTCGTTGACGACGAGGGCGACGTCCTTCTTCCCCGACGATTTGAGTCCGGCGGAAACGCCCGAGGCCCGGAATCCCCGGGGTGCGGTAACGCTCACGGGGCGACTCCGTTCGTGTGGAGACCCGTGGTCTCGGGAAGACCAAGGGCGAGGTTCATGGACTGGAGCGCGGCGCCTGCCGTTCCCTTGACGAGGTTGTCAAGCGAGGTGATCGTGACGACCTTCCCCGCCTTCGCGTCGACCCCGACGCCGATGAGCGCAGCGTTGGATCCCGCGGTCGAAGCCGTGGACGGCCACTCGCCCTCTGGCAGCACCTCGACGAACGGCTCGCCCGCGTACGCGGAGACCCAGGCCTCCCGTACGGACTCCGCCGTCGCCCCCTGCGCGATCGGTGCGGTGACCGTCGCGAGAACGCCCCGCGACATCGGGACGAGGATGGGGGTGAAGCTGATCCGAACGTCGTCCGCTCCCGCCGCACCGAGGTTCTGAACGATCTCGGGGATGTGTCGATGGGCGCCAGCGACGGCGTAGGGAACGGCACTGCCGAGGCCCTCCGCGGCCAGCAGGTGCGTCTTGAGCGCCTTTCCGGCCCCCGAGTATCCGACCGCGAGGACGGCCACAACCTCGGAGGGATCGACGACGCCCGCGGCGACTCCGGGCTGAAGCCCCAGGGTGACGGCGGTGACGTTGCACCCCGGGACCGCGATGCGCGTCGTCCCCGCGAGGGAGTCACGCTGGCGCGCCCCGTCCCCCGTGATGAGTTCGGGGAGCCCATACGGCCACGTCCCCGCGTGTTCGCCTCCGTAGTACTCGGCCCAGGCCTCGGGGCTCGTGAGTCGGTGGTCCGCCCCGCAGTCGATCACGAGGGTCTCGGGCGGGAGGGCGGCGGCGATCCCGGAGGAGGCGCCGTGGGGCAGGGCGAGGACGACGACGTCGTGGCCCGCGAGGGTCTCGGCGCTCGTCTCGACCAGCGTCCGAGAGGCGAGCGACCGCAGGTGAGGGTGGTGGGCGCCTAGCACGCTGCCCGCGCTCGCGTGGGCCGTGAGCGCACCGAACTCGACGTCGGGGTGCTCGCCGAAGACGCGTAGCACCTCGCCGCCCACATAGCCGGACGCACCGGCGATCGCGACCGTGATCGTCATATGCATAACAATACAGATGAACGCATGTCTACGCAACGCGACGCGACTCGTCGTACCGAGACGGCCTCCCCTATGGGATCAGCAAGGTGTGACGAGCCCGACCTCGCAGGCCGGGCCACCCGGAGGACAATGAGTACATGAAGGTCTTGTTCCTCGGCGGGACAGGAGTGATCTCGTCCGCGTGCGCAGCGCTCGTCTCGGCCCGCGGGCACGAGCTCACGCTCGTGACCAGGGGGCGTTCCCGGACCGCCCCTCCCCCGCCCGGCGCACGCACGCTCTACGCGGACGCGACGGACGCGAAAGCCCTGCGAGCCGCGCTTGGTGCAAGCGCGGGTGGCGAACGGTTCGACGCCGTGGTCCAGTTCGTCGGCTACGAACCAGGACACATCGCCGACGACGCCATCACCTTCGCGCCGCGCGCCAGTCACTACGTATTCATCTCCACCGCCGCGACCTACCGCACGTTCGATCACCACATCAAGTTGAGCGAGGATACGGAGCAGGTCAACCCACACTGGGAATACGCGAGGA
>CAZTJX010000067.1:0-8743 GCA_964613755.1 uncultured Demequinaceae bacterium
CGTGGTGTTGCCAAGAGCGTCCGTGCTCGAGGTCGCGCGGTTCGCGAGGTCGTACGTGCTCGTACTCGTGTTCCCCAGCGCGTCCGTCACCGAGACCGTGTTGCCGCGGGCGTCGTAGACGAAGGTCGTGGTGTTTCCGAGCGCGTCCGTCGTGGATGTCGCGTCGCCGTGCTCGTCGTAGGTCGCGTAGGTGACGGTGCCATCGGGAAGGTGCGTCTCGATGGCTCGGCCGTCCTCATTGAGGACGAACGACATCGTCGCCGTGCCACCGTTCGCGTCCGGCGTCGTGATCGACGTCAGGTCACCCGTGCCGTTGTACGTGTAGCTCGTGACCGCGCCGAGAGGGCTCGTCGTCGACAGCACGCGCCCATACGCGTCGAAGGTCGAGTGGTAGATGTTGCCGTTCGCGTCGACGGATTCCGTGGGGTTGTCGTTGGAGTCGTAGCCCGTGAGCGTGACGCCTCCCGCGGCGTCGCGGGACGCGACGGCCTGCCCCTTGGCGTTGTGCTCGATCGTGCTCGCGTTGCCGAGCGCATCGGTCAGGGTGGTCGCGCGGTCCTCGCCGTAGGCGATGGTGCGGACGTAACCTGCGCCGTCCGTCTGGGTGACGACGCGATCCACGTCGTCGTAGGCGTTGGTGATCTCCTCGACACCGTCCGCGCCGGTGATGACGGAGAGCAGACCTTCGGCGTTGTACGCGAAGGACCTCGTGCGATCCGCGCCGTCCGTGACGGAGGTGAGGTTCCCCGCGCTGTCGTAGGCGAGCGTCCAGTGGCGGCCGTCGGGGTGAGTGAATCCGGTGATGCGACCCTCGTCCGTGGACTGGACCTCCACGGTTTGACCCGCCTCGTCCGTGATCGACAGGAGGGGGGCGAAGACGATCTCGTCCTCGGCGGCCTCGGCGAGGGGCCCGTACCCAAGCTCGTACGCGTTGCCCTGCCGGTCCTCCGCGCGCACGAGCGTGCCGTATCCGGTCACCTCATCGAACGCGAACTCCAGGGACGTGCCATCGCCGAACGTGAGCACAGCTCCGCCCTCGACCGCGGTGAGGGTGCTGCGAGCCCCGGGGGGCATGACGAAGCCGCCAGCCCCATCGGACTCGAAGAACACCGACCGGCCATCCGCAAGAATCACCATCGCGGCGCCGGTGGAGTAGAGCTGGGCGCGGGACGAATACGCGAAGTTCCACCCATTGCCGACCTGCGAGGCGCGGCCGTCGAGGGCGTTGTAGGCGAGCGAGAGGTCGATGACCTGGTCGCCGACGCCCGTGAGCGAGAAGACGTCCTCCTGCGTGACGAAGTTGCCCGTCGACAGGTTGACCGGGTCAGCGCCGTACTTGTGCTGGTTCTGCTTTCCCAGATCGGCGAGTCGCTGAAGCTCCTCCGCCGACGGGGGCTCGGGGTACGTGATATCCAGCGGGCAGGTCATGCCCTGCGCAGCAATCTCGTCGAGGAGGGCTGCGTAGACGGCGTCGGCAATCGTGTCCATGCCGAAGCGGATCCAGGGCGCATCGTGGTTGTGGTCGAGGAACATCGTTTCGAGGTGCACGACCGTGCCCGGCACGCTGTCGAACGCGTGATACGGGAAGGTCGTGTTCGGGTTCACGGGACGCGTGGAATGACGAGTCGTGTACGCCGCGATCTGGTTGAGCAGGCCGTTGGCGAGGCGGACGTCGCCGGAGCCGGCGCTGCGCCCCCATGCCAGCGGCCCACCGGTGCTCGGCCCACCCCACGGAAGACCATCCGTGGCGTTGAACGCAAGGGTCACGGTGATATCGGGGTTGTAGTTTCGCGCGATGTTCGCGCGCGTGGTCCGAGAGACGGGTGCATTGGCGTACGGGCGGGTCACAAGGACGTCGGCACCACAATCATCGATCAGCCTGTCACGGACCTTTGTCCCGAGCACATAGGCCCTCTCCCCCTCGCTCAACGTGACACCGCCCCACTGGGCCCAGCCAACATCGGCGTCGGGGTCGAGCACGATGCGCGGAGCCGTGGTAGCCGAACTGGCGGCGGCTCCCATCACGGTGAACTCGCTCAGGTGGTCGGACTGCGCGACGACGGCGCCAAGGTCGGCGTCGTAGGCGGAGGGAACCCAGACCCAGGGGTCGCTGGCGTCCTCGCGGGAGTACACACCGAGCGTCGAGAGGTCGATGCCCGCGATCTCGTCTTCGGACACGGGGAACGTGAGCTCGATCGCTGGCGTCATCTCATCCGTCGCGGGCAAGCCCTCCTCGGTAGGCGGAATGATGACGATCTCGTGCTCCAGGACCGTGATGTCCTCGCCGCTCGGCGAGGTCGCAGAGATGTCCACGCCGTCGCCGATGGCCGTGACCGTACCGTCGGCGGTGGTCGCCGTGGCCCCGGACGTCTCCAACTCGGCGACCTCGACGGTCGCACCCGCTCCAGCGGGGTCGGTCGGATTGAACACGACCGTTCCGCCCTCGGGCAGGTCGAAGGCGCTCGGCTCCTCGGCCGAGATGATGTCTCCCGGTTCGTCGGCGGCGCCAGCGGGCACGGGCACGGCAACGAGCAGCGCCGCGGCGAGGACGGCGGACATGAGTGAGCGCAACGAAAGACGCATGAATCCCCCAGCAGGAAGTGTTGGGCTCATCGGCGAGCCTGGATCACACGGTCCCAGATGAGCGGAGACTCCGCCACTCGAAACCTCACATTTCGCCCACGCCCCCTTGGCCGAGATGTCCCGTACGCGAGTCTTGGGAAGGATGCGGGACCGACGCCACGCTTGCGGAAGTCCTCAAGTGTGACGAATGTCACACGGTCGCGGAGCGCCCAGAACTCGGTCATCGAGCCGCCTGTGGAAAACGGTGGCCCTACCCCCGTCCGGCCACGAGCACCGGGATGCGCATCTCCTCCGGCGTGAGCGACCCGTGGACGCCGACGAGCGCCATCGATGCCGGCGATTGGATACGCGAATCGACGATGGTCGCGCGGCCCGTCATCGCAACCACGACGTCACCGATGCGGTCCGCGACCTCGGGCACCACCTCCCCGAAGATCCCCGCGGCAATCGCGTCCTCGCGCGTCGCGACGACGGCGTTCGAACCCAGGTCGTTCGACCACCGTTCGACAATCGCCTCGGGGTCCTCACCGTAGACGTGAAGCGCGCGGGGCTCTCCCGCCACGAACGTCACGCCCTCGTCGAGCGCCGGGTCGAGCGCGATGTCCCAGCGAGGCGCCCCCGTAACGTCCACCATTCCGTGGTCGGCGGTGATGACCATGATCGTGCCGTCCGGCATGGAAGACGCCAGGCGCGCGAGTTCCCTGTCGGCGTCCTCAAGGGCGCTCACCCACTCGTCCGATTGCCAGCCCCACGCATGTCCCGCGCCGTCGATCTCACCCCAGTACATGTAGCTGACCCCGGGTGAGCGCATCGCTCCGAGCGCTACGTCGATCCGGTCGGCGAGCCGCTCGGCCCCGACGAACTGTCCCCCACGAAGGACGGCATGCGTCAGACCGGAGCCCGCGAACCGCGCCTTGCCGAGCGTCGTCACGTTGACCCCCGCCAGACCGGCCTCCTCGAGCAGCGAGGGCTGGCGCTGCCAGTCCTCCGCAGGCTCGGCGCCATCCCACGAGACGAGGTTCGCGAGCTTGCCCGTCTTGGGGTTGCGGACGGTGTACCCCGTCATGCCGGTCTGACCAGACGTCCGCCCCGTGCCGAAGAGCGCGAGCGACGCGGCCGTGGTCGAGGGGTAGCCCGGCGTCACCGTCGGGCCCTCGAGACCGCTGAGGAAGCGTGCGTGCCCCTTGCGGGCGTCGAGCAGCATCCGGCCGAGCCCATCGAGGAGGATCGTGCAGACGTGGCGTGCGCGTGGGATGCCCAGTCGGTCGCGGTCGGCCTCCGCGTCGCGGCTCCGAACCACGTGCCCGGCGCCGATCGCGGCGAGGGACGCGGGAAGCACGGCTCCGAGTTCGGCGCGACCGTAGTCCGGAAGGATCATTCCGGCGGCGGCGGCCTCCTCGGCGAAAGTCATGGGCGTTCGCTGATGGCGGCGTTCAGCGCGGCGGTGAAGGACTCGAGTCCCTTCACCGAATCCTCCCCGTCCGCGATCGTGCTCACGCGCACGAGAGTGTCGTCTCCGGTGATGCCGCCGGTGTAGCCGTGATCGGCGTCGCAGTTCGCATCTCCGCAGGTTGCGGGTTCTAGCTCGATCCGGGAGTGGACGCCCCAGCCGACCGCCAGCACGAGCTCACTCGGGTGATCTCCCTCGCGGAAGCTCTCCGGATGATGGACCACATGGGTGAGAGCGACGCTCGAGACGCTTCGCACGAGGGCCGACTCCACGGTCGCCGAGGCCGCGTGACTGGCGTCGCCCTCGCCCCCCGTGCCGTCGTCCATGTGAACGCGGATGAGGCGCGTGGGCGTGAGCACAAGGACGGTCATGTGGCGTCGAACCTCGCGGTCGTCGAACGTCGTCTCGGCGTGCACAAAGTGGGAGCGCACGGCCTCGTCGCCGATGGCGGACTTAAGGACGCTCGACGCGAGAGCCGGGTAATACCCGGCAACGGCGACGGCGTCGTGGAGCGAGGTAGGCACGTCCGCCATTCTCCCACCTTGCCGGGAGCACCCATACCCTGGCGTGGCAAGTCACACACGTCGGTGCCGGACGCGAGAATGGACCCGGAGAACCGTCCCACGCGTGAGGAGAACCATGTCGACGCCCGCCGAGGCGCCCGAGGAACTGATCGTCGACGTCGACGTCAGCCAGGAGATGGAGTCGTCGTTCCTCGAGTACGCGTACTCCGTCATCTATTCGCGCGCCCTGCCCGACGCACGCGACGGCCTCAAGCCCGTCCAGCGCCGCATCGTCTACATGATGGAGCAGATGGGACTTCGCCCCGAGCGCTCCTACGTCAAGTCCGCCCGCGTCGTCGGCGAGGTCATGGGCAAACTCCACCCCCACGGCGACCAGGCCATCTACGACGCCCTGGTGCGCATGGCGCAGTCCTTCTCGCTACGCGTGCCCCTGGTCGACGGGCACGGCAACTTCGGGTCGCTGGACGACGGCCCGGCGGCGGCCCGCTACACCGAGGCCCGGCTCGCGCCCGCGGCGATGGCATTGACGGCGGACATCGGCGAGGACACCGTCGAGTTTGTCGCCAACTACGACAACAAGCTCACACAGCCGTCGGTCCTTCCCGCCGCGATCCCCAACCTCCTGGTCAACGGTGCCTCGGGCATCGCCGTCGGCATGGCGACGAACATGGCTCCCCACAACCTCGTCGAGGTCATCTCGGCCGCCCGCCACCTCCTCGCCCACCCGGACGCCACCACCGCGGACCTCATGAAATTCGTCCCCGGCCCCGACCTTCCCGGAGGCGGCAAGATCGTCGGGCTCGACGGCATCGCCCAGGCATACGAGACGGGCAAGGGGGCCTTCCGCACCCGGGCGACGACGCGCGTGGAGAAGGTCTCGGCGCGGCGCCAGGGCATCGTCGTCACGGAGCTGCCGTACCTTGTCGGGCCCGAGAAGGTCATCGAGAAAATCAAGGAAGCGGTCGCGGCGCGCAAACTCGAGGGCATCGCCTCCGTCACGGACCTGACCGACCGCCACCACGGGCTACGGCTCGTCATCGAGGTCAAGAGCGGCATCAATCCCGACGCCGTCCTCGAGAAGCTGTACCGCCTCACCCCGCTCGAGGACACGTTCTCCATCAACAACGTCGCCCTCGTCGACGGCGAACCCCTCCAACTCGGGCTGCGCGAGCTCCTGCGCGTCTGGGTGGACCACCGTATCGACGTGGTGAGGCGCCGGAGCGAGCACCGCCTCCAGGCACGCCAGGACCGCCTCCACCTGGTCGACGGCCTCCTCATCGCGATCCTCGACATCGACGAGGTCATCCAGATCATCCGCGCCGCCGACGACGCGGCCGCGGCGCGCACCCGGCTCATGACGGCCTTCGACCTGAGCGAGGCGCAGGCGGAGTACATCCTCGAGTTGCGCCTGAGGCGCCTCACCAAGTTCTCGCGAGTGGAGCTCGAATCGGAGAAGGCCAAGCTCACCGCCGAGATTCTCGACCTTGAGGAGATCCTCGCGAGCGACACGGCACTCCGGGAGGTCGTCGGGCGAGAGATGGAAGCCGCCGCGGCTGCTCACGGCACCCCGCGCCGGACGATCCTGCTCAGCGACGGCGGGTCGCTCGCCGTCGCGACCGCCGCCAAGTCCGGGGCCAAGGGCGCCCCCTCGGTCCCCCTCGAGATCGCGGACACTGCGTGCTCCGCGCTCCTGTCCGTCACGGGCCTCGTCGCCCGCACCGCGGACGATCACCCCGTCTCCCGCGACGGCCGGCGCTCCGCGCACGACGCGCTCCGGTCCGTCGTCCCCGCGTCCGCCCGCGCCGACGTCGGCGTCGTGACGAGCCTCGGCCGAGTCATCCGCCTTTCCCTCCTGGATATCCCCGCGCTGCCGCCCACGGACGAGCCACCCTCGCTCGGCGGCGGCGTACCCATCGGCGAGGTCGTCTCCCTGGAGCGCGGGGAGGAGGCCCTCGCGCTCGTGCCGCTCGGGGGATCCGTGCCCCTGGCCCTCGGAACCGCACAGGGCGTCGTCAAGCGCCTGGCGCCGGAGGACGCTCCGCAGCGCGACGCTTGGGAGGTCATCGCCCTCAAGCCGGGCGACGCCGTCATCGGGGCGGCCGTCGCCCCCGACGACGCCCAACTCGTCTTCGTCGCGTCCGACGCGCAGCTCCTCCGCTACCCGGCTTCGCTCGTACGCCCCCAGGGTCGCTCGGCCGGGGGAATGGCGGGGATTTCGCTCGCGCCAGGGTCTCGCGCGGTCTTCTTCGGTGCGGTGCCGTCAGGATCGGGCGATACGGGGGCAACGGATCCCGTCACGGTGACGGTGGCGGGCCCCTCCGGCGCGCTTCCCGGTACTACGCCCGGCACAGCCAAGATCACGCCACTCGAGGAGTTCCCGGCCAAGGGGCGGGCGACGGGCGGAGTACGGGCACACAAGTTCCTCAAGGGCGAAGACGTTCTGCTGGCCGCATGGGTCGGGGCCGCGCCCGCGCGGGCGGTCTCCGGCGGCGGTCAGGCAGTAGGCCTCCCCTCGGAGCACGGCCGGCGCGATGGCTCCGGGACGCCCCTCAAGGCGCCCGTCAAGGGGATCGGCTAGGCGCCCCTACCGCTCGACCTGGCTGACGTCCCGCACGGCACCGCGCGCGGCGCTCGTCGTCATCGCGGCGTAGGCCCTGAGCGCCTCCGAGACCGTCCGGTCCCGGGTGGGCTTCCACGCCTCGGCACCTCGGGCGTCCATCGCCTTCCTGCGCTTGGCCAGTTCAGCCTTGGGGATCACCAGCTCGAGGCGGCGCTCCGCGATGTCGAAAAGGATCGTGTCGCCCTCCTCAACAAGGCCGATCGCCCCTCCCTCGGCGGCCTCCGGCGAGACGTGCCCGACGCTCAGCCCGGACGTGCCGCCCGAGAAGCGCCCGTCGGTGATGAGCGCGCACGTCTTACCCAGGCCCTTCCCCTTGAGGAACGACGTCGGATAGAGCATCTCCTGCATGCCCGGTCCCCCGCGCGGCCCCTCGTAGACGATGACAACGACGTCGCCCGGCTTGATCTCGTTCGCGAGAATCGCGTCGCACGCGAGTTCCTGGGAGTGGAAGACGCGTGCCGGGCCCTCGAAGTGGAAGATCGACGCGTCGACGCCCGCGGTCTTGACGATCGCGCCGTCGGTCGCGAGATTCCCGAAGAGCACGGCGAGCCCGCCATCCTTGTTGTAGGCGTGCTCGACGTCGCGGATGCAGCCCTTCTCGCGGTCGAGGTCGGGCTCGTCGAAGTAGCTGTCCTGGGAGAAGCCCACCTGAGTGGGAACCCCGCCGGGGGCCGCAAGGGCTCGCTTGCGTGCCTCCTTGGTCGCGGTCGACAGGGAGATGTCGTTGAGGTCGATCGCCTCCCCCATGGTGGGCGCGTGGACCGTGTGGGCGTCACGGTGGACGAGCCCGGCACGGTCGAGTTCTCCCATGATCGACAGGATGCCGCCTGCGTGGTGGACGTCCTCCACGTGGAACTGGGATGAGGGAGCGACCTTGCAGATGTTCGGCACCTTGCGGCTCAGCCGATCGATGTCGGCCATGGTGAAGTCCACGCCCGCCTCGTGCGCGATGGCGAGCAGATGCAGGACGGTGTTCGTGGAGCCACCCATGGCGATGTCGAGGGCCATGGCGTTCTCGAACGCCTCGACGGTCGCGAGCGAGCGAGGCAGGAAGGAGTCTTCCCCGCCCTCGTAGTGGGCCTTGGCCATCTCGACGATTCGGCGGCCCGCCTCCTCGAACAGATCCCAACGCGAGGCGTGGGTGGCCACGAGGGTGCCGTTGCCGGGCAGGGCGAGGCCGAGAGCCTCGCTCAGGCAGTTCATGCTGTTGGCCGTGAACATCCCGGAGCACGACCCACACGTGGGGCACGCGGACCGCTCCAGCGCGCCAATCTCGTCGTCGCTCACCGCGTCGTCGCTCGCGTCGACCATCACGTCGACGAGGTCGAGCGCCCGGGTTACCTTCCCCCCGGCGATCGTGCCGACGATCTTCCCGGCCTCCATCGGGCCACCCGAAACAACGATGGTCGGGACGTTGAGCCGCATCGCGGCCATGATCATTCCCGGCGTGATCTTGTCGCAGTTGGAGATGCAGATCAGGGCGTCGGCGCAGTGCCCGTTGACCATGTACTCGACGCTGTCGGCGATCAGGTCCCGACTCGGGAGGGAGTAGAGCATGCCGCCGTG
>CAZTJX010000068.1:0-2812 GCA_964613755.1 uncultured Demequinaceae bacterium
CCCCCCCCCCCCCCCCCCCCCCCCCCCCCCCCCCCCCCCCCCCCCCACACTTTTTAACCCCGCCCCCACACCGTCCGCGGCAAGTCGCACGTCCGCGACCCTCCAGTCGGCCTCACCGGCTTCGGACCGGGTAGCGACCCGGGTTACGGGAATCGAAGCCTCGCCCGCGAGCCTCACCCCCCACTCGTCGTCAACGCAGACGACGCCGCGCTGCGACAACTCGGGCGTGAAGAGGCGGGCCTTGGCGAGGAAGTAGTCCTCCATCGTCGGGTGGAAGTCCAGGTGATCCCATTGGAGGTTCGTGAAGGCCGCGACGGCGAAGCGTGAGCCTCCGACGCGACCTAGCTCAAGGGCGTGAGAGGAGACCTCCGTCGTGGCGGCCGTGGCTCCAACCTCGCGCATACGCGCCAGGATCGCCTGGAAGGCCGGCGCCTCGACCGTCGTCCGGATGGCGGGCACCGATTCGTCGCCCACGCGCATCTCGACCGTCCCGAGGAGGCCGGTCTTCGCATGAAGGCGACGAAGGGCGGCGTCGACAAAGTAGGTCGTCGTCGTCTTTCCGTTGGTGCCGGTGATGCCGATGAGGGTCAGGGCGTGCGAGGGATCGCCGTAGATCGCCGCGGATGCCGGGCCCAGGGCGCGCCGCGGGTCGGCGGACACGAGCACGGGCACCCCCGCCGAGGCCGCCAGCGCGACGCCCTCCTCGTCCGTGAGGATCGCGGAGGCACCGGCCGCCACCGCCGACTCGGCGAAGGACGCTCCATGCGCCGCGGCGCCGGGCAGGGCTCCAAACAGGTCTCCCCGCAGGACGCCCCTGCTGTCGACCGTGGCTCCCGTCAGGGAGAGATCCGCTGTGGGAGGTGTGAGGCGCGCGCCCGCGCGCGAAGCGACCTCAAGGGCGGACACGGGAGATACCTTCGTCGGGCGCAACGCCATGCCGCTCACCGTCACCCCCATGTTGTCGGGTACAAGTGCGGCGTGGTCCCGCTCGGCGGAATCCCCAGGGATTGCAGCGCCATTTCCATCACGTCGGAGAACACGGGTCCGGCAACCGTGCCTCCCCATTGCGACGACTTCGGGTTGTACAGCATGACGGAAACCACGATACGCGGCTCATCGGCCGGCGCTACTCCCACGAAGGAGGCAACGACGTTCGACATTTGGTCGTCGCCGCTTGCCGCCTGGGCGGTGCCCGTCTTCCCCGCGACCCGGTAGCCGGCGACCTGCGCCCTCGTGCCCGTCCCGTCGTCGACGACGGACTCCAGCATGCTCAGAAGCCGTGCCGACGTCTTCTCGGAGACCACGCGTACGGGCTCTTCCGTTATGCGCGGGACGAACGCGCCCTCCGGGGTCACGAACCCCTGGACGACGGTGGGTTGGACGCGTACGCCGCCGTTCGCGATCGTCGCGTAGACCTGGGCGGTCTGCAGCGCCGTGACGGAGACGCCCTGACCGAAGAGGACGGCGTACTTGGTCCGCCCATCCCAATTCTTGACGTCATGAAGGATGCCCGCCGACTCGCCCGGTAGCCCCACGCCGGTTGGCTGGCCGAAGCCGAAGGCGGAGAGGTAGTCGTAGCGCTTCTGGGAGGTGAGTGCGGAGCCCGCGATGACCGTTCCCGTGTTCGACGACTGTGCGAGCACGCCCGTGAGGGTGAGCCTCATGTCCCGGTGGTAGTGGGAATCGCGGAAGGTCTGCCCGTTGGATGTCGTGTGCTGGTAGGGCGCCGTGTACTGCGTCGTCGGGCTCGCGAGCCCCTCCTCGAGAAGCGCTGCCATGGTGAGGATCTTCCCCGTCGACCCTGGCTCGAAGACCGCCGAGGCTGCGCGCGAGCCCCGGTTACTCGCCGCAGATGCTCCGGGGTCATTGGGGTCGACGCTGCCAGAGTCGGCCAGAACGTAGACCTCGCCGGTCACAACGTCCATGACGATCACCGAGCCCCACTCAGCTCGAGTTCCCGCGACGGCCTTATCGAGGCGATTCTGCACGTACCACTGGAGATCGCTATCGAGGGTGGTCACGAGGGTGCTGCCGGGGACAGCCGCCTGCTCCACCTGAACTCCCGTGGGGATGACGACGGTGCGGCCCGCATTCGTCTCGATCGTCTCGCTCCCCGATTGCCCGAGGAGCTGTCCCTCATAGGTGTACTCCAAACCCGCCTGACCGGAGACGCCCGTCGAGTCTGCGCTTCCCGCGACGAATCCGATCACGTTTCCCGCAACGTTGCCGTGGGGATAGACTCGCTCGCTCGTCGCCTCCTTGCCGATGCCCCCGATGCGCTCAACGGACACGGCGTTCCACGTGTCGAGGGAGACGTTCTTGGCGACGTAGGCGAAACGCCGATCCCCGATGAGCGCGTCCCTGAGCGTCGCCTCGTCGATGTCGAGAATCGGGGAGAGGATTGCCGCAGCACCGGAGGGTCCCTGCGCGATGACCGTGCCCGTAGCGTCTTCGCGCGACCATACCGCGACGTCCTGTTGATTCACCACGACGTTGTACCGATCGACCGACGTCGCGAGAACCACGCCATTGCGATCGACAATGTCTGCGCGAGGAACCGTGATCTCCGACGTATGGAGGCGGGACTCCAGCGCGGCCTGGGACAACGTCTTGCTGTCGATAACCTGGATCTGCACGAGTCGCGCCGCGAAGACGCCGAGCAGGAGCAGGGTGACGGTCACGATGAACGAGTGCCGGCGACGGGGGTTGCCCACGCGAGGCGCGCGCACGGGTCGCGCAGGGGGGCGGCCGGGTGGGAGGCCACCTCCGGGCGACCGGCCGCGTTGGGGGGAGACGCGCCGCCCCGAGTCGG
>CAZTJX010000068.1:2822-8724 GCA_964613755.1 uncultured Demequinaceae bacterium
TCGGGGCCCGCGAGAGGACGGGGGCGGACGGGTGCGGGCGCAAACCTTGTACCCGCCGGAGGGGGCGTCATCGCGTTGCCCCGGGGGCCAGGACGACGCCGCTCTCGATGGTCACGAAGCCCACTCGAGGGGCGGGAACCATTCCGAGGGCCTCCGCGGCCCGTGCGAGTGCCTGCGGTGAGCCGTCCGCCTCAAGGGTTGCCAGGAGTTCGGATCGCTGGTCCTCGAGGTGCGCGAGCTCCGTGCGTAGATCGCGGGTCTCGTAGGCGCGCTGCGTCATCGTCGTGTTGAGAAGAAGAACCGCGACGAGCGAACCCACGACGATCGCGACACACATCGCTACAAACGGAACCAGGGAACGCGAATGCTCGGGGGTGGTAGCGGCGCTGACAGACGCGCGCTGAGGGGACGAACGTTGGGTGGACGAACGCTGGGCGGGCGCGGGGCTCCGAGGCGAAGGCGATGGCGACGTCCGGACGGGACCGCGTACGGCACCCCTGCGCGGCCGCGCCACGCGGTAGGGGTCCGCCTCGAAGAGTTCGGGTTGCTTCGGTGCGGGGCGGGTCGTGAGGACCCGCGCCTGGGCGGCGCTCATGCCGCTCTCCTCCCCGCCGGTGTCTCCCTGGTGCGTTCGACCGCACGGAGGCGCACGGACGCGCTCCGGGGATTGCGCGCGGCCTCGGCCTGGGATGCTTTCTCCGCCCCTCGAGTCAGGAGGCGAAGATAGGGGAGGTCCTCGTCGCGCGTGACGGGGACGAGCCGAGGGGTCTGATCCTCGGCACCCGCAGCGAACGCGTGCTTCACGAGACGATCCTCAAGCGAGTGGTAGGAGAGGACGACGAGCCTACCTCCCACGGCGGTCGCGTCGATCGCAGCGGGGATCGCACGTGCGAGGATCCCAAGCTCGTCGTTGACGGCGATGCGCAATGCCTGAAAGGTCCGCTTCGCGGGATTGCCTCCCCCGGCTCGTGCCGCCGCCGGCATCGCCGCGCGAACGATGTCGACGAGGTCGCCCGTGCGGACGATCGGGGCCGCGGCGCGCCTGGTTACGATCGCGCGGGCGATCCGTGGTGCGTAGCGCTCCTCTCCGTATTCGGAGAGGATCTTCGAGAGAGAGGACTCGTCCTCGTCCCGGATGAGGTCCGCCGCCGTCGTCCCCTCTTCCCTGTTCATGCGCATATCGAGCGGGGCGTCTGCGGCATAACTGAAGCCCCGTTCGGCCTCGTCAATCTGCATAGAGGAGATCCCGAGATCGAAGAGGATGGCGTCGGCCCTGCTCGCGCCGAGGGTCGCGAGCGCGCCCTCGATATCGTCGTACTCCGCCCGGTGTGCGACGAACCGCGAGCCGAACGGTGCGAGGCGCTCGGTGGCGAGGAGAAGGGCCTCGCCGTCACGGTCGATGCCCACGAGCGTCGCTCCTGGACTCGCCGCGAGTATTGCCTCCGAGTGTCCGCCGAGTCCAAGGGTGGCGTCAATGGCGACAGCACCTGGCCGATCGAGGGAAGGACGAAGCAGCTCGACGCAACGGTCGAGCATCACCGGAATGTGCCGTATAGCGGCGTCGCTCACCCTCCCCTCCTCTCCTCATGCGGTGACTCGTCCGTCGTGTCGCCCGGTCTCCCTCCGGCGGCTCTGAAGCGGGGAAGTGCCCCAGAGTTCGCGCGGGAGAGAGGCCGCACGGCACGATGGCGTCATCGCTCGTTCAGATATCCCCAAAGACCTCCCGTGCGGTCTCGGCGTAGTCGTCCTCGGTGCGCGTCAGGTAGTCCTCCCATGCGCGCGCGTCCCAAATCTCGACCCTCGAGCCCAGCCCTACGACGGCGACCTCTCGATCGAGACCTGCGTAGGCCCGGAGCGGTGCGGAGAGGAGGATGCGCCCCTGCTTGTCGGGGAGGTCGTCGCTCGCGTATGCGAGGAAGCTCCTGAGGTAGTCGCGGGCCCTCTTGTTCTCGAGCGGAGCCTGGCGAAGACGGTCGTGGATGCGGTGGAACTCGTCCACAGGGAACATGAACACGCATCGGTCGAGCCCCCGTGTGCAGACAAGCCCGGTGGACAATCTCGGACGGAATTTCGCAGGCAGGATAAGACGCCCCTTGTCATCGAGGCGGGGCATAAACGTGCCAAGGAAGACCCCCGCGGGTCCCATCCCGTTCACGGCTACGTCCGACACGACCGGCTCCTCCTCGCCGAGGGGCCCGCCTACGGCACGCCCCTTCTACACCATCGCGCTCCACTTTACTCCACTTTCCTCCACACGTGGCAAGAAATTCATGTATCGAGCCGCAGAACGCAGAGTCTTCCCTGCTATCTCGGCAATCGGCGTGGTGGGGGGAGACTCCGCGAGTCAGGATCACCTAGGCTCAGAACCACGAGTCCAAGGGAGATTCCATGAACCAGCCCATTCCCACCGAGGCCGAACTCTCGGAGGTCGCCGAGGTCACCACACGTATTCGCGGAGCGATTTCGTCCGTGTTGTCGGGGCTGGACCCGTCGATCCTCACCACGCTGGCGATCGTCCTCGCCGAGGGTCATCTACTCATGGAAGACGTCCCGGGAGTCGGGAAGACGACGCTCGCGCGAGCGCTCGCTCGCTCGGTGGACTGCAGTGTGGGGCGCATTCAGTTCACTCCCGATCTCCTCCCGTCCGACGTCACAGGGGTCAACATCTTCCGCGCGGGCGAGCGCGATTTCGAGTTCCGACCAGGCCCCATTTTCGCCAACGTGGTGATCGCCGACGAGATCAACCGCGCCTCGCCCAAGACCCAATCGGCGCTCCTCGAGGCAATGCAGGAACGCGCCGTCACGACGGACGGGGTCACCCGACCCCTGCCGTCGCCTTTCCTCGTGGTCGCGACACAGAACCCCGTCGAGATGGAGGGGACCTACCCCCTTCCCGAGGCCCAGCGTGACCGCTTCATGGCGCAAGTCGCCGTCGGGTACCCGTCGGCAGGCGACGAGATGGTCATGCTCGACACCCACGACGGTGCCGACCCCCTCCTCGCCGTTGCCCCCGTCACCGATGTTGCAACCCTCGCGCGCCTCGTCGCCATCGCGCGGCGCGTCTTCGCCGCGCCGGCGATCAAGCAGTACATCGTCGACATCGTCGGGGCAACCCGCGACGAGACGAGCCTCCGCCTTGGCGCCTCCCCCCGTGCCTCGCTCCATCTCCTCGCGGCGGCGAAGGCCCGCGCAGCCATGAGCGCACGGAACCACGTCCTGCCAGACGACGTCAAGGCACTCGCCGTCACCATCCTCGCGCACCGGATGATCCTCAGCACCGAGGCGCGACTCGCGGGCAGAACAGCGAGGCAGGTGGTCACGGAAATGACCCAGCGGATTCCCGTCCCGACGGAGGCCCGTGACGTGGCGCCGCCACGCGCCGCGGCTTCCACGCCCACCGGAGGTATCGGCCGGGCATGACGCTCCCGTCCTCGCCTGACGCGAGCTCGACGACGCGCATCACGGCTCGCGGAATCGGCCTCGCCGTGGCGGGGCTCGGCATCGGGGTTCTCGGAATCGGCCTCGCGAGCCCCGCGCTCGTCTACGTCGGCGTGACCGTGGTGGCCGTCGTCACGGTCTCCGTGCTGTGGATGATGCTCTCCATCCACACGTTCCTCCTTCGATTCCCGTTCGCGAGGCGCGAGGTCGCTCCCCGACCACTCACCGCGGGCGCGCCTGGGCGGGTCACGGTGAGGATCGCTTCCGCCCACGCGCACGATCCTCGAGAGGGCCTCCACCCCGGGCGGGGCCTCGCACGAAGCATCACGGACGGACTCGATATACGCGAGCAGGCTGCAGCGGAACTCACCGGCGGTGCCGGAACCAAGGCGACGGTGACGCGCTCCCCCGACGCGCTCTCGCTCTCCTATGGGCTTCTCCCGACGAGGCGGGGACGATGGCCGCTGGGTCCCGCGATCGTTCACAGCACGGACCCGTTCGGATTGATCCTCGCGGACACATTCGTCGGTGGCTCGGAGATGATTCCCGTGTGGCCAGCCACCGTCGACCTCACCGCGACCGCTGGCGCGCTCATGGGTCACGCGGATCGCGTCGTCCTCGGCGCCCGCACCCCCTCCCCCGACGATGCCTCTCTCCGCGACTACCGAGAGGGAGACGACCTCAGGAGGGTCCACTGGAAGAGTTCGGCCCGACGCGGGGAGATGCTCGTGCGGTCCGATGAACGTGCCGGACGCAGGCCAGCAACGGTGATCCTCGACCTGCCGCGCGAGAGCGAAGCTCTCGAGTGGACGATCTCCGCCGGAGCATCGATCGCGCTATCCGTACTCACGTCGGGGCACCCCGTGCGCCTCCTGGGGGGATCGATCGAACCGACGCGCGATGACCACGCCCACTCCCCCGCCCTCGCTCGCGCGCATCTTCTCAATCAAACCGTGGACCTCGCTCCCCCCGAGTCGGCGACGGTAGCGGAGCGCGACCTCATCCGGGCGGGCCACGAGGCGGCGGTCTCGGCTCACACCGGTGATGTGACCGTAGGCATCTTCGAGGCTCTCTCGACCGAGGCTCTTCGCTCCCTCATCACGATCGGTGACTACGGACGCGCGTGGGCGATTGTCCGGTCGGGCAGCGAATCCGCACAACGGAAGTCTGCCGACGCGACGGTGCGTGCACTGCGCCGCGCGGGTTGGCGCGCTAACTCGGCCAGGACGGGCGACGATCTCCCGCGCATCTGGACGACGCTTCTCACGTCGGGGGACCTCGAGTGATCAGGCCCTCTCGCTCTCCCCTTGGAGCCACGCCGCTGATCGCGTGCGCGACGTTTGCCGCATTCTGGGCTCTCAGTTCGATTATCGAACTCGGGTGGTGGCTCGAGCGCCCGCTCCTCGCCCTCGCCATCGTCGTCGCCGTCATCATGCTCGTGAGGCTCGTCTCGCGCTCACGGAGCCTCCCTACGCTCGCGGGCGCGGCCGCGACGTTCCTCACCCTCATTCCCCTGTACGCAAGTGACGAGGACGGCGCGCGCTTCTACCTCCCCACTCCAACCGGGGTCGGGGCGCTCTTCCGGACCTTCTCGGAGGGTGCCACCTACGCGGAGGCGACGGCCCACCCAGCACCCGTCACGGCACCATACGAGTCCCTGTTGACGCTCGGCCTTCTCGTCCTCTTCGTTACCGCCGAGCATCTCGCGGTCTCGTGGAGGGCCGTCGCGACCGCAGGCCTCGTCCTCTTGGCCCCATGGGCTCCGGCCGTTGCGCTGCGGCACTCGATTCCCGGCGTGGTCGTCCTCGCCGCCCTTGGTGCATGGGTTCTGGCTCTTACCATCTCCCGCCGAAGCCCCTCAGGAGGAAAGGGCATCCCCTGGAAGACCTCGCTACTCGCCACGTCTGCCGTGCTCGTGCTTGTCGGGCTCGTCGTTCCCAGTACTCTCGGGGGTTCGGGCTGGGGAGCGATCTCCAATCGCTACGCGCCCGACCTCTTCGATGGCAGGAACACGCGCCTCAACCTCGATCTCGACCTCAGGACCTCCCTGACCACGAACTCGGATACCGCCGTCTTCGCCTACGTATCCTCCGGCGGACGTGCCGATGCGTTTCGCGTCTACGCATTCTCGGAGTTCGACGGGTCGAATTGGGACTATACCGAGGCCGCGGTGTCCGATGTTGCAGCGTCGGGGTCGGTGCTGTGGCCGACGACGGTGCGGGACTGGACCGAGGCAACGCGCGTACAACTCACCGTCGCAATGTTGTCTCTCACCGCATCGAACCTCCCTGTACCGGTGGCGCCCCGTACCGTCGACGCCGCCGGAAACTGGTTCTACGACGCAGCAACGGATCAGATCGTCGGCGCCGAATCCACCACGCACGACCTGACGTACTCGATCCTCGTGGACTTCGGCTATCAGAACGCCGACGATCTTCGGGCTAGCGACGCTGCGGCCGCCCTC
>CAZTJX010000069.1:0-8544 GCA_964613755.1 uncultured Demequinaceae bacterium
AGCTACGAGGGCAGCGCGGGCATGCCCGCAGCAGTCGAGACTACCAGGAGGGCGGCTCACGGGTCCCCCGCGCGGATAGACTCAGCGGGTGACCCCCGAGGAACTCTCCGCGACCATTCGTGCCTGCCTGGAGGCCGCCATCGCGGCAGGCGAGATCGCCCTCGACGCCACCGCCCTTCCCGAACCCAAGGTCGAGCGCCCCAAGGATCGCAACCACGGCGACTGGGCGACGAACATCGCGATGCAGATCGCCAAGGCCGCGGGCGCCAATCCGCGGGACGTCGCGGCTCTTCTGGTCACGCGCCTCACCTCTGTGCAGGGGATCGCGTCGGCCGAGGTCGCCGGACCGGGTTTCCTCAACATCCGCCTCTCGGCGAGCGCCGCGGGTGAGCTCGCTCGCGCCATCGTCAAGGCCGGCACGAAGTACGGCCGAGGCGACGCGATGAAGGGGACGACGGTCAACCTGGAGTTCGTCTCGGCGAACCCCACCGGGCCGATCCATCTGGGCGGAACACGCTGGGCCGCCGTGGGGGACAGCCTGGCGCGCCTGCTCGAGTCCCAGGGTGCGAAGGTGATCCGGGAGTACTACTTCAACGACCACGGTGCGCAGATCGACCGGTTCGCCCGATCGCTCCTCGGCGTCGTCCTGGGCGAGGACACCCCGGAGGACGGGTACGCGGGCCAGTACATCCAGGACATCGCCGACGAGGTGATGGTCGAGGCGGCCACGACGGGGGAGAAGGATCCGATCGAGCGGCCCCGCGACGAGGCCCTAGAGTTCTTCCGCGACCGCGGCGTGAAGCTCATGTTCGCCCAGATCAAGGAATCGCTTCATAACTTCGGCGTGGACTTCGATGTGTACTTCCACGAGAACTCGCTCCACGAGTCCGGGGCCGTCTCGAAATGCCTGAAGGAACTCAAGGCTTCGGGCGCGCTCTACGAGGCGGAGGACGCCTGGTGGCTCCGATCGACGGACCAGGGGGACGACAAGGACCGGGTCGTCATCAAGTCGGACGGCAAGCCCGCCTACATCGCGGGGGACATCGCGTACATCCGCGACAAGCACAAGCGGGGCGCCGACCTGTGCATTTACCTGCTCGGCGCCGATCACCACGGCTACATTGCGCGCCTCAAGGCCGCGGCCGTAGCGCTCGGATACTCGGCGGATAGCGTCGAGGTCATCATCGGGCAGATGGTCAGCCTGGTGAACGCCGACGGCGCCGTGAGGATGTCCAAGCGCGCGGGCAACGTGGTGACGATGGAAGACCTCGTCGAGGCCGTCGGCGTGGACGCCTCCCGGTACGCGCTCGCGCGCTCCAGTGTCGACGCCACGATCGACATCGACCTGGAACTGCTCGCGTCGCACACGAACGCCAACCCCGTCTTCTACGTCCAGTACGCCCATGCACGCGCAGGGGCCGTGGCCCGCAATGCCGCGGAGTACGGCATCTCGCGCGACCAGGCGTTCGCACCCGAGACCCTCACGCACGAGTCTGAGACCGTACTCCTGGGGCTCCTGAGCGAGTTTCCGCGCGTGGTTGCTCAGGCAGCGGAACTGCGCGAGCAACACCGCGTAGCCCGCTACCTCGAGGAGCTCGCCGCGGCCTTCCACGGCTGGTACGACAAGACGCGCGTCACGCCCCTGGGAGACGAGGTCGTCACGGACCTCAACCGCACGCGACTGTGGCTCAACGACGCCACCAGACAGGTCCTCGCGAACGGGCTCGGTTTGCTTGGTGTCAGCGCTCCCGACAGGATGTAGCGATGAGCCCCGAGGCCGCACCCACCGAGCTATGGTCGCGCACGGTCGAGCGCGGATCCGATGGCGAACTCATGGTCGGGGGGTGCGACGTCAACGCCCTCGCGGCCGAGTACGGGACTCCCCTGTACGTCGTGGACGAGGAGGACATGCGGGGCCGCGCCGCGGCGTTCCGCGACGAGTTCGCCGCCGCCTTCGCCGAACACGGCGCCACGTGCTCCGTCTACTACGCGGGGAAGGCGTTCCTGTGCTCGCAGGTGGCGCGATGGATGCGCGACGAGGGACTCGCGATCGACGTCTCTTCCGGGGGCGAACTCGCGCTCGCGCTGCGCGGGGGCATGCCCGCCGAGCGGATCGCAATGCACGGCAACAACAAGTCGGACGAGGAGATTCGCCGGGCGTTGGGAGTGGGGGTGGGGCGAATCGTCGTCGATTCGCTCGCCGAGATCGACGTGGTCGCCCAGATCGCGGCGGGACTGGGAGTCGTCGCGCCGGTGGCTGTGCGCGTGACGACCGGCGTCCACGCGGGTGGGCACGCGTTCATCGCGACCGCCCACGAGGATCAGAAGTTCGGCCTCTCGCTTGCCTCGGGCGCCGCGCTCGAGGCGATGCGTCTCTGTCACGAGACCCCGGCGATCGAGCTCGTCGGGATTCACACCCACATCGGCAGCCAGATCCTCTCGCTTGAGGCGTTCGAGCAAAGCGCAGAACGCATGCTCGGCCTGCGCGCCCGGTTCGCACACGAGTCAGGCGTGGACGTTCCCGAGGTGGGGCTCGGCGGCGGGTACGCGATCGCGTACGCCGATGGCGACGAGGCCCTGCGCGCGGTCGACGCGGCGCGGGGAATCGCGGCCGCGGTGGCCGAGGCGATCACCGCGGTCGGCGGGACGTGGCCGACCTTCACGATCGAGCCGGGCCGCGCCATCGCTGGCCCGGCCGGCATGACCCTTTACACCGTTGGCGTTGCCAAGGTTGTGAGCCTCGACGACGGAGGGGAGCGTCGCTACGTCGCGATCGACGGTGGCATGAGCGACAACATGCGGCCGGTCGCGTATAGCGCCGAGTACACGACCGCCCTGGCCTCGCGGACAAGTACGGCGGCTCCCGTGCGTTCGCGCGTGGTGGGGAAGCACTGCGAAAGCGGAGACGTCATCGTGCAGAACGTTGACCTTCCCGCCGACGTCGATCGTGGCGACCTGCTCGCCGTGCCGGCAACGGGTGCCTACGGCCGGGTGATGTCCAACAACTACAACGCGCTTCTTCGCCCTGCGGTGGTCGCCGTCAGGGATGGCGAGGCTCACGAACTGGTGCGGCGCGACACGATCGAGGACCTGCTCGCCTGGGACGTCGCTCCGTAGGGATACGGCTCAGCGGGGCCCTACCCGATCCACGCGATGATCGCGTCGAGGTGGTGGGCGATCTCGTCCATCGCTCTGACGTAGGCCTCGTCGCCGTGCAGGTACGGGTCGTCGATGTCGGCGTGGACCCCGTCATCGAGAGAGCGCGCCGCGCTGAGGAGCGAGGCCGCGGTGCGGATGCGGTCGGCGCGAGAGTTGCCCGCTGGCCTGCGCGCCACGGTCGCGAGGGCCGCCGCCTCGGTGAGCAGGAAGGTGTTGGGGGGAACGGCACCGACGTGACGCTCGATCCACTCCCTATGCGAGTGCGCCGCGACGAGCACGAGGTCGTGCGTCTCGATGGTCGCGACGTCGATCTGCGCGGGATCGTGCTCGGGAACGATCAGCCCCGCCGCCTCCTCGGCCTCCCGCATCGGTGCGGGGATGTGCCAACCCGCCGCCGCCATCGTTCCACCGGAACTGACGACCGCGTCATCACCCCACGCACGTTCTAGGTAGAACTCCATGGCGGGCGAGCGGCAGATGTTCCCCGTGCACACCGTGAGAACCCTGGCGGGGTCGGACCGAGACGTCACCTGCAGTCTCCTTCGGTTGGCGCTTGCCGGGTTGCGCACGAGCCTATCCGGGAAAGCCCCGCTCCCGCGCGAGGCGCGACGCGCACCCCTTGACTAAAACTTTACCAAGTGGCATCCTGATTTACCACAGGTTGACCGAGTCGAGGAAGGAGTGGGCCATGATAGATGACCAACCGATCCCCACGGACTTCGACGAGCTTCGCGCCTAGGCGCCTCGCCCCCGTTCGCCGTGCCCGCTGGCGCCCAGGCGCCGTGGGCGCCCCGCGTCGCCCGACACTGCGGATAGAGTTGGGCCGTGGCAGATGACCCAAAGCGCGTGAGCATCGCGATCCTCGGGGCCGGCGTTGTCGGCTCCCAGGTGGCGCGCCTCCTGATCGAGCAGAAGGACGACCTGGCGAAGCGCATCGGCGCGATCCCGGAGATCGTCGGTATCGCCGTCCTCGATCCCGATGAGGAGCGCGAGGACGACCTTCCCCGCTCGATCCTGAGGGGCGACGCGGCGGCCCTTGTCGACGAGGCCGACATCATCGTGGAACTCATGGGTGGAATCGAGCCCGCCCGCACCGTCGTCCTCAAGGCGCTCCGCGCGGGTAAATCCGTCGTCACGGCGAACAAGGCCCTGCTCGCGGCCCACGGGCCCGAGATCTACGAGGCCGCGGACGACGCGGGCGCTGATCTCTACTTCGAGGCCGCCGTCGCCGGGGCCATCCCCCTCGTCCGCCCCGTGCGCGAGTCCCTCGCGGGCGACCGCGTCAAGAAGATCCTCGGCATCGTCAACGGCACCACGAACTACGTGCTCGACCAGATGACGACCAAGCACCTCGCGTACGACGTGGCGGTCAAGGAGGCCCAAGAGCTCGGCTTCGCGGAGGCTGATCCGACGGCCGATGTTGAGGGCTACGACGCCGCGGCCAAGGCCGCCATCCTCGCGTCGCTGGCCTTCCACATGCGCGTGCGGCTCGAGGACGTTTACCGCGAGGGGATCACGGAGATCACCCCGCACGACGTCGCCGCGGCCACGGAATCGGGCTACGTTATCAAGCTCCTCGCCATTGCCGAGCGGACCGAGGCGGGTGTGTGCGTGCGCGTCCACCCCGCGCTCGTTCCACTCGAGCACCCGCTCGCGAACGTGCGCGGTGCGTTCAACGCCGTATTCATCGAGGCCGAGGCCGCGGGCGAGCTCATGTTCTACGGCCAGGGCGCGGGCGGGGTTCCGACGGCGTCCGCGGTGTTGGGCGACGTCGTCTCCGTGGCGCGCCACCTCGCGCTTGGCGGGAAGGGTCCCCGCGAATCCAACTACATGCACGTGCCCGTGCTCCCCCTGAGCGCGGCGCGTACGCGATTCCAGATGCGCCTCGAGGTCCTGGACCAGCCCGGCGTCCTCGCCAAGGTCGCGGCCATCCTGGGCAGCCACCAGGTCTCGATCGAGGCCGTGCGTCAGCCACCCAGTCCGGACGAGGCCCCGTTCGCGACGCTGATCATCTCCACCCACGAGGCGACCGAGGCGGATCTTGACGCGACCGTGGACGAGATTCGGGCGTGCGACGTTGTCAACGGCGTGCTGTCCGTGCTGAGGATCGAGGGGGAGTAGTGGCCCAGTTGTGGCGCGGGGTCATCCGCGAGTACTTGGACTATCTGCCATTTGAGGACGGCGACCCGATCGTCACGCTGCAGGAGGGTGGGACTCCGCTCGTTCCGGCCGACGCGATCTCGCGCCGCGTGGGCGCCGACGTCTACCTCAAGGTGGAGGGCGCCAACCCGACCGGATCCTTCAAGGACCGGGGCATGACCGCCGCGATCTCCAAGGTCGTCGCCGAGGGTTCTACCACCGTCGTCTGCGCCTCCACGGGGAACACCTCGGCCTCGGCCGCCGCCTACGCCGCCAAGGCCGGGCTTCGCTGCGCCGTCGTCCTTCCCCAGGGCAAGATCGCCGCAGGCAAGATGGCCCAGGCCGTCGTCCACGGTGCCGTGCTGCTTGCCGTCGACGGGAACTTCGACGACTGCCTCGATATCGTCCGCTCGCTCGCCGAGGACTACCCTGTCTCCCTCGTCAACTCCGTCAACCCGTTCCGCCTCCAGGGTCAGAAGACCGCGGCGTTCGAGATCTGCGACGAGCTGGGCGACGCCCCTGACATCCACGTGCTGCCCGTGGGCAACGCCGGCAACATCAGCGCCTACTGGATGGGGTACACGGAGTACGCGGAGAAGGGTCCCGCGACTCGCACCCCGAAGATGTGGGGCGTGCAGGCCGAGGGCTCGGCGCCGTTCGTCAAGGGAGAGCCGATCAAGAACCCCGAGACCGTCGCGACGGCCATCCGCATCGGCAACCCGGCGTCGTGGGACCTCGCGGTCGCCGCGCGCGACGAGAGCGGCGGCTGGATCCGCTCCGTGAGCGACGCGCAGATCCTGGCCGCCCAGGCGATGATCGCCGCCGAGGTCGGAGTGTTTGTCGAGCCCGCCTCCGCCGCCTCCGTGGCCGGGCTGCTCGCCGCCGCCGAGGCGGGAGAGGTGCCGAAGGGCGCCCGGATCTCCTGCACCGTCACCGGCAACGGCCTCAAGGACACCGAGACCGCGCTCTCCGGGCGCGTGCTCGACCCCACGGTCATCCCCGTGGACATCGCCGCGGCCGCCGACGCGCTGGGGCTCGCGTGAACATCGTCGCGGACCACGTCCGGGTCACCGTTCCCGCAAGCGCGGGCAACCTCGGGCCGGGTTTCGACGCGATGGGCATGGCCCTCGGGGTGGTCGACACCATCGAGGTGAGCCTGCTGGCCCGGCCCGATGTCGTCGTCGAGGTCGAGGGCGAGGGTGCAGGGAACGTCCCGACGGACGAGTCTCACCTGTTCGTGCGCGCGTTCCGCGAGGCGTTCGCGCTCTTCGGCACCGAGCGGCCGGGGCTCCACATCCGCGCCACCAACGCCATCCCACACGGGCAGGGGCTCGGCTCGTCGGCCGCGACCGTTGTCGGTGCGTTCTCCGCCGTTCGCGCCGTGATGGGTGAGCCCGACGAACTCAGCCTCGAGGCCATCCTCGGCCTCGCGACCCGTTTCGAGGGCCATCCCGACAACGCCGCCCCCGCGATCTACGGCGGCGCCGTGGTCTGCTGGCAGGGCGACGACGGCCCGCACGCCTCTCCCCTTTCTATCGCCCCAGGGATCGAGACGGCCGTCCTCATTCCGCACGGCGTCGTCCCCACCGTCGAGGCGCGCGCCTCGCTCCCCAAGTCCGTTCCGCACAAGGACGCGGCGTTCAACGCCTCGCGCGCGGCCCTGATGGTCCACGCGCTGGCGGGCCACCCCGAGTTGCTGCTCGCCGCGACCGAGGACCGTCTTCACCAGGGCTACCGCGCTTCGCACATGCCGCAGGCGGTCGCGATGATCGAGCGGCTGCGCGGCGATGGCCTCGCGGCCGTCGTGAGCGGTGCGGGGCCGGCCGTGCTCGTGATCGGCACGGACCTGGCCGCGGCCGGACTCGAGACCGGGCCCGTCGCCTGGGCCGACGGGGTGGGAGGCGACACCTGGCGCGCGGTGCTCACGAAGGAGCGCGTGCCCGGCGTGGCCACCGAGGCGCTGGGCTAGGTCGTCCTCCGCTCACGATAGCGTTTGTGAGTGAGCACTCACTCATGTAGCATCGACGCCGTGCCCGACCTCGCAGACGACACGCCAACACAGCGCCGCGCCCCGGCGCTCTCCGGCGACGAGCGCCGCGAGATGATCCTCGAGGTTGCCGTGCCTCTCCTCGTGGAGCACGGCCAGAACGTCACCACCAAGCAGATCGCCGACGCCGCAGGCATCGCTGAGGGCACGATCTTCCGCGTCTTCGCAGACAAGCAGGAACTCATCGCCGCCGCCGTCGCGAAGTTCATGGACCCCACGCCCCTGCGCCGCGCGATCGAACTCATCGACCCCGTCGCCCCGCTCGAGGACAAGATCCGCGAGATCGTCGTTCTGCTGCGCGAGCGGTTCACGGGGATCGTCGGCATCATGCACGCCCTCGGCGGTCCGGATCGGGCCACGATCAAGGGCGGGCACGACGGCCACCACGGCCCCCGCGCGGAAATGGCTACCGCGGTCGCGGCCGTCCTCGAGACCGAGAGCGAGCGCCTTCGCATTGAGCCCGCCACTGCCGCGCACCTCGTGCGCCTCATCGTCTTCGCCTCGGAATTCCCGAGTTTTACCGAGGCCAAGCGCCTCACCACCGACGAACTCGTCGATTTTATTCTGCGCGGCATCGCGCGAGAGGACGGTTAACCCATGCTCTGGAAGCTCCTCGTGGAGTCCGTGCGCCCCTACTGGAAGCTGCTGATGGGCGTCGTCGTCTTCCAGTTCGCGCAGTCCCTCGCGAACCTCTACCTGCCGAGCCTCAATGCCGACCTCATCGACAACGGCGTCGCCAACATCGGCGCCGACGGCCTGCCCCACCCGGACATCGCCCACATCTGGGCGGATGGAGGGATCATGCTTGCCCTCTCGTTCGTGCAGATCGTCTGCTCCATCACCGCCGTCTACTTCGGAGCGAAGGCGGCGATGGCGGTGGGCCGCGACCTGCGCGCCCGCATCTTCACCCGCGTCGGCACCTTCTCGGAGAACGAGGTCCAGAAGTTCGGCGCCCCGTCGCTCATCACCCGCACCACGAACGACGTCCAGCAGATCCAGATGCTCGTGTTGATGTCCGCGACCCTCATGATCGCGGCGCCCTTCATGTCGATCGGCGGCATCATCATGGCGCTCCAGCAGGACGTCGGGTTGTCGTGGATCATGGTGGTCGCGATCCCGGTGCTCCTCGGCGCCGTTGGCGGAATCGCGTCGCGCATGGTCCCGCACTTCCGCAGGATGCAGAAGCGCATCGACGCCCT
>CAZTJX010000070.1:0-2952 GCA_964613755.1 uncultured Demequinaceae bacterium
CTGGAGCTTCCGACCGCCGTCACCGGCTGGCTCTGCCTCGCAGAGAACATGCCCTCCGGGACGGCGCAGCGCCCCTCGGACGTCATCCGCATCTACGGCGGGAAGTCCGTCGAGGTCCTCAACACCGACGCCGAGGGCCGCCTCGTGCTCGCCGACGGCCTGGGCAGGGCTAGAGAGGACGATCCCGCGGTCCTCATCGACATTGCGACCCTCACCGGCGCTCAGGGCCTGGCCCTCGGGACCCGGACCTCCGGGGTCATGGGCGATCCGAGCGTGCGGGACGCGATCGTCGCCGCGGCGGACGACATCACGGAACCCATGTGGGCGATGCCCCTTCCCGAACACCTACGTGAGTCGATCGACTCCAAGATCGCCGACCTCAAGAACACGGGCGACCGTATGGGCGGGATGCTGAGCGCGGGGCTCTTCCTACGTGAGTTCGTCGGGACGACGCCATGGGCCCACCTGGATATCGCGCGGCCCGCGTTCAACGAGGGCGCGGCGTACGGCTTCACGCCGCCGGGCGGCACGGGCGCGGCCGTGAGGACCATCCTGCGATACCTGGAAATGCGTTCCGCCTAGCCGCTCGGACTGGCCCAGACCACGCTTGCCCCGGAGACGGGGTGGCTAGGTCTTGCCCTTGCGCTGCTGCTCCACCCACGTGCGCATCCGCGACGGGTAGCCGCTGAGATTCACGTCGAACGCTGGAATCTGCAACTCCTTGGCGAGCTTGCGCGCCGCTTCCGCGTCCGGCACTCGGCGACGCGTGAACTCGCCCGTGCCCGCGACGACGATCATCGTCGTTTGTGTCACCCGCGTCGGCGGCTCGATGTACGCCTCGCAACCGGGGTTGCGTCCGACGAAGGTGCGCAGGTGCTCGATGGTCTCGCGCTTGGCCTCCTTGCCACCCTGCGGTGCCGTCGAATCACCGCGGCGCGATGAACGCGAGAAGAGCCCCATGTGCCCAGGGTACGGGGCAAGGACGTTTCGTGTCTCATGCGCCGAGGTGACAAGATGTGTAGACACACGTCCTCGCAAGGAGAACTCGCCGTGTCTGAAGCTTCCTCGACCGCCTTCGACGTCCTCGTTCTGGGAGGGGGTAGCGGCGGCTACGCCACCGCGCTGCGCGCCTCCCAACTCGGCCTCACCGTGGGGGTAGTCGAGGAGGACAAGTTGGGCGGCACCTGCCTGCACAACGGATGCATACCCACCAAGGCGTTGCTCCACGCCGCGGAGGTCGCCGACACCACGCGCGAGGGTCACGCGATCGGTGTCCAGTCATCCGTCGCCGGGATCGACATGGCCGCCGTTAATACGTACAAGCAGGGCGTCGTCGACCGCCTCTACAAAGGTCTCCAGGGCCTCGCGAAATCCCGCGGTGTGACGATGATTTCTGGGCATGGGACCCTCGCGGGCCCTGACTCGATCGACGTCGCCGGCACGCGGTATACGGGCAAGAACATCGTCCTGGCCTCCGGCTCGTACGCGAAGTCGCTCCCAGGGCTCGAGATTGGCGGCCGGGTCATGACCTCGGACCAGGCCCTGAGCCTCGACCGCGTGCCCGCCTCCGTCGTCGTCCTCGGTGGCGGCGTCATCGGGGTCGAGTTCGCCTCGGTCTGGACATCGTTCGGAGCGAAGGTGACCATCGTCGAGGCCCTCCCTCACCTCGTACCAAACGAGGACGAGTCCCTCTCCAAGGGTCTCGAGCGGGCCTTCCGCAAGCGCGGGATCGACTTCAAGGTGGGCGTGCGCTTCCAGGGCGTCACGCAGGACGACGCCGGGGTGAAGGTGTCGCTCGAGGACGGCACGGTGATTGAGGCCGACATCATGCTCGTCGCCGTCGGGCGGGGGGCACGCACCGCCGACCTCGGCTACGAGGCGCAGGGCGTACGCGTCGATCGCGGCTTCGTCCTGACCGACGAACATCTCCACACGGGCGTTGCGAACATCTACGCGGTCGGGGACATCGTGCCCGGCCTCCAGCTCGCTCACCGTGGATTCGCCCAAGGTATCTTCCTCGCCGAGCACATCGCGGGCCTGAAGCCCGTCCCGCTCGTCGAAGCGAACATCCCCCGCGTCACGTACTGCGATCCAGAGGTCGCGTCGGTCGGCGTCACTGAGGCCGAAGCCAAAGAAACGCACGGTGCCGACGCGATCGAGAGCCTTGAGTACAACCTCGGCGGGAATGGCAAGAGCCAGATCCTTGGAACCGCGGGATTCGTGAAGCTGGTTCGCATCAAGAACGGCCCCGTGATCGGGGTACACATGCTGGGAGCCCGGATGGGCGAGCAGATTGGCGAGGCCCAGTTGATCGTGAGCTGGGAGGCGTTCCCCGAGGACGTCGCGGCCCTCGTTCATGCTCACCCGACCCAGAATGAGGCCCTGGGCGAGGCGCATCTTGCACTCGCCGGGAAGCCGCTCCACGCGCACGACTGATTCTCAAGGGAGAATGCACAACATGACACACGACGTCACTCTTCCCGCCCTCGGCGAGTCGGTTTCCGAGGGAACGGTCACGCGCTGGCTCAAGGCAGTGGGCGACTCCGTCGCCGTCGATGAGCCCCTGCTCGAGATCTCCACCGACAAGGTTGATACCGAGATCCCCTCGCCCGTTGCGGGCACGCTGACGGAGATCGTCGTCCAGGAGGACCAGACCGTCGCAGTCGGCGCCGTCCTGGCCCACATCGGCACCGATGGGGAGGCCGCCGAGGCCGCGCCCGCTGCCGAGGCTGCGCCCGCTCCCGCCACTCACGTGGCACCACCTGCACCCAAGGCCGCACCTGCGCCCAAGGCCGCACCCGTTCCCGAGGCCGCACCCGCGCCCAAGGCCGCACCCGCTCCCGAGGCCGCACCTGCGCCCAAGGCCGCGCCCGAATCGGTCGCGTCGGCGACACCGTCCGGAGATCTCCGCGACGTGACCCTTCCCGCACTGGGCGAGTCCGTCTCCGAGGG
>CAZTJX010000070.1:2962-8450 GCA_964613755.1 uncultured Demequinaceae bacterium
GCCCCTCCTTGAAATCTCGACCGACAAGGTGGACACGGAGATCCCGTCGCCGTTCGCTGGCACCCTCAGCGAAATCGTCGTTGCCGAGGACCAGACCGCTGCCGTCGGCGCCGTCCTCGCCCGCATCGCGGGCTCCTCGGGCGGCACAACTCCGGCCGTGCCGTTGAAGGCCGTCGCCAAGGTAGAACCGATCGTTCCGGCTCCCGTCACGATGCCTATCCCCGTCGTCGATACTCCCGCGCCTGTCGCTCCGGCTGCTGCTCCCGCGCCTGCTGCTCCCGCCGCAACACCCGCGCCCACGGCTCCCACTCCGGCGCCCGCCACGTCGGACCATCAGGTGAGCCCGTACGTCACTCCACTCGTGCGCAAACTGGCGACGGAGCGCGGCGTCGACCTAGCATCCATTGCCGGAACGGGAGTGGGGGGCCGTGTCCGCAAGGAGGACGTCCTCGCCGCGACGCCAACCCCGGCCACGTCGGCAGGAGTTCCGCCGACAAGCGAGCCCTCGCCCCTACGCGGAACCACCGTGAAGATGTCCCGCCTGCGCGGAATCATCGCCGAACGCATGATGGAGTCGCTCCACGGCATGGCCCAATTAACCACGGTCATCGAGGTCGACATGTCGCGCGTCTGGGCGCTCCGCGCGAAGGCGAAGGAGTCCTTCCAGGCACGTGAGGGCGCGAAGCTGACCTTCCTGCCCTTCTTCACCTTTGCCGCGGCCGAGGCCCTGCGCACCCATGCTGGCCTCAACGCTTCGATCGATGGGGACAGCGTCGTCTACCACGGTTCCGTCAATCTCGGCATCGCGGTCGACACCGAGAAGGGGCTCATCGTCCCCACCCTCAAGGACGCCGACGCCAAATCGCTCGCCGATCACGCGCGGGAGATCGCAGACTTGGGAGAACGGGGCCGGGCAGGCACTCTCGCCCCCGACGACCTCTCGGGCGCCACGTTCACGGTGACGAACACCGGCTCCATCGGCGCCGTGTTCGACACCCCGATCGTGCCCTCGCCCCAGGTCGCGATACTCGGAACCGGCGTGATATCCAAAAAGGCCGTGGTCGTCACGGGTCCGGAGGGTGGCGAGATGATCGCGATTCGGCCCACCTGTTACCTCGCGCTCTCCTACGACCACCGGATCGTCGACGGGGCAGACGCTTCGCGCTTCCTCCAGGCGGTCAGGACTCGCATCGAGGCGGGTGCGTTCGAGACGGCGGTCGGCCTCTCTACATGAAGGCCGTCGTCGCGGGCGCGAGCGGCCTGATCGGCAGCGCCCTCGTCCCGGCGCTCGAGGCCTCCGGATACAAGGTCGTGCGGCTCGTGCGCAGGCCCGCGCGCGGTGACGGTGAATCAGAATGGAACCCCGGAGACGGGCGGATCGACGAGATCCTCGTCGCGAACGCCGACCTTGTGGTCAATCTGGCGGGAGCGTCGATCGGTGGACGTCGCCTGACCGAGTCCTACGCGAAGGTTGTCCTCGACTCGCGCCTGGAGACCACCGGACTACTGGCCCGCACCATGGCGAAGGCCGGGAGGGGCCGCCTGATCCAGGCGTCGGCGATGGGCTACTTCGGCGTCCGCGGCGAGACCGAGCTCCACGAGCGCTCACATCCCGGCTCGGGCACCCTTCCCGAGATCACGGTCGCCTGGGAGAAGGCGGCGAACCCCGCCGTGCTCGCCGGCGTCTCCGTCCTGTGGCTCCGCACGGGTCTGGTCCTTGCCCCGACAGGGGGGCTCGCCCAGCGCCTGCTCCCCCTCATCCGCCTCGGGCTCGTTCGCTCGCTCGGGTCGGGACGACAATGGATGTCGTGGATCTCCCTTGATGACGCCGTTCGCGCGATCGTGTTCCTCGCGGCGAACACTCACGCGGGCCCCGTCAACGTCGTCGCGCCTCTGCCCGCGCGCAACACCGACCTGATCGCGGCTCTCGCGCGCGCCGCAGGACGTCCCCGATTGCTCCCCATTCCCGCCCCGATCCTGCGGGCGGTGATCGGACCGGCGGCCGACGATCTTCTCGGCTCCCAGAAGGGAGTCCCCGGCGTGCTCACTCGCCTGGGTTTCTCCTGGAACCACCCGGACGTCAACAGCGCGGCCACCTGGGTGATCGATGAGGTGCACGGAACGTAGGCGACTTGTGCTCGAAACCAGGCACGCGAAAGGATGGAGGAGCCGGCGCCGCACCGTGCCGCCAGGTAGGGAGACGTTCGTGTCGAAGACCAGCAAACCCAGACAGCCCCCCGCCGCGAGGCGCGCCGGATACGTGGCCTCCATCGTCGTCTTCATCGTCGGATACTGGGCCGTCGGCAGACTCATCGATTGGTCGTGGGTTCCGTTTATCACCTCGGAGTTCCCCGATGTCGTGCCGACGATTCGCGTCGGTATCATCGCGAGCATCGCAGTCAACGTGGTCTACCTCGTATGGGATCCGCGCTCGCTGCGCGCGCTGGGCGAGGCGGTCACATCGGCCTTCAGCACTGTGATCGGGATCATCGTGGTACGCGAATTCCCGTTCGACTTCTCTACTTCCGGGTGGGAGACCCTCGCGCGCATCGTCATGATCGTGGGAATCGTCTGCTCGGCGGTCGCCGTCGTGGTCAACCTCGTGACGTTCGTCATAGCCCTCTTCACCGAGGAGCCCTCCCCGGCCTAGTGAAGGCTGTCTACGGGGCGGGAAGAATTCTCTCGATCCGCCACCCCGCGCTCCCCCAAACCACGTCTACCTCAACCTGTTCGATCGCTCCCTTGCACTTCTCCCGATGGTCACCCGTGACCTCGACGCGAGCCGAGACTGCGTAGATCACCCGGACCGTCGCCGCGCCGTTTCCACCGACGAGTACCTCCGAAGCCCCGACCGTGGCGGAAAGGCCCTCGTAGCGCAGGTCTCCCGATCGCAGGGAGGCAGCAACGGGGACATCCTTCCCGCGCGCAGGCGAGGCCGGTCCCGTCGTGAGGAGAAACGCGTCGGCATCCGCGCCCGCGACCGCGTCGAAGCGACGTTGCACGAGGTCGGCGGCCGCGTCGCCCGGTGCCGGCCCGAAAACGGCGGGCGAAACCGGGGTAGGCCAAGGGACGGATCCCCCGGGGTCGACGAGACGCACCCCGAGGACGGCGATGAACCCCACCACGCCGAGTCCGGCCGCGGCAAGCCCTCCGAATCTCGCGCAGCGCGCGAGGGAACGCCGGATCCGCCAGGATCGACCGGAATCCTCCCTCACCGTCTGTGCGAGCGGCTCCCGGGCTTGCGCCCGGACCGACGCCGCGATTCCGAGGTCAGGGATGCGCACGGGGAGGGGCGGGGAACAGCTCTCCAGCGCCCTCGCGCACTCGGAGGCCGCGGGGCGATCGAGGGGAAGGGGTGTCGTCATGGGCGCGGCCCACGCGGCGACACGCTCCCTGGCCTCTTCCGACGCGGTGTGCGCGAGGACCCTCCCAAGTGAGAACACATCGCACGGGGCGGTCGCACCGACGGCCCTCTCCGGGGCCGCGAATCCGGGGGTACCGCGCTCCCCCACCCCCGCCCCCGCGAGGACGTCGACGAGTACCGCTCTCCTGCCCTCCACAACGATGTTTGCCGGTGATACGTCGCCGTGAACGAGACCCCCCGCGTGCAAGGCAGCGAGCGCCCGCGCAATCGAGGTTCCGACGGTCACACACTCCCCCGCGGATAAGCCCTCGCGCAGGCGGGCGAGACTCGCGAGATCCATGCCCGCGATTCTCTCCGAGTAGGCAAGGACCTCCCCGGTCGGGGTCAGCTCAAGGCTTGTCGGGATACTCAGACAGGCGTGTCCGATGCGGCGAAGAGCGTCGAGCCTCAGCCGGGCGGCCGCAAGCCCCGCCGGTCCTCGCCCCACGACACGCGCGACCGCGTCGACGCCATGTTCTTGGGAGGCCATACCCCCAGGAAACCAGTCCAGGAAAACCCTGGGACGGTATCCACAGGAAGCTAGTCGCGAATCCTTCCTGCCCACGGCCACCACGAGGCGCGTCCGAGATCGTGGATCAGGCCCGGCAGAAGCAGCGTCCGTACCACGAGGGTGTCGATGAGCACGCCCGCCGCGACGATGAACGCGAGCTGGACCATGAACAGGATGGGAAGCACCGCCAGTGCACCGAAGGTGGCCGCGAGCACGATCCCCGCGGACGTGATGACCCCGCCCGTGACGGCGAGCGAACGACGGATCCCCTCCCTCGTCCCGCGCCGCAGGGCCTCCTCGCGGCCCCGCGACATGAGGAAGATCGAATAGTCGACGCCGAGCGCCACCAGGAAGACGAACCCGAAGAGCGGCACGACCGAGTCGGAGCCCGGGTGATGGAGGACGTGATTGAACACGATCGCGGAGACCCCGAGCGTCGCCGCGAAAGAGAGCACGTTCGCCACGACGATCACGGCCGGTGCGACGAGTGAGCGCAGCAGGACCATCAGGACGAGGAGGATAACGGTAAGGACGAGCGGCACGATCACCGTGAGGTCCCGCTCGGTTGTGAGGTTCACGTCGAGGTTGATGGCGGCCGTGCCGCCGACGAGGGCGGACGGGTCGACCTCGTGCACGGCGTCGCGTACGACCCGAATGAGGTCCTTCGCCTCCTGGCTACTGGAGTTGACCTCTGCCACGGCATTGATCGCGACCCGGCCGTCGATCACGACCGGCGCCTCGGGTTCGAGGCTCGGCATTCCGGTGATGGCCGAGGGCGTCAGTGGGTATGCCGTGGTCACGCCGTCGATCCCCAGGACGGCCGCCGTGACGTCCTGCCACGAGGCCTCTGCCGCAGTGATCTCGATCGGGCTCGCCTCGCCAGCGGTGAAGTGCTCCTCGTAGATGGCGAGGCCATCGATCGACTCCGTCGGGCTAAGGAAAGTGTCGTCGTCTCCGATTCCGCTCGCGCGGAAGGTGGGAAGAAACGCGGCGGCCACGGCAAGCCCCGCTGCGGCGAGAACCCAAGTGCGACGCGGGTGCAACGCGACCGTTTTTGAGATCCGCCCCCAGATTCCCGCATGAGTCTCCACGGCCGCGAGCGAGTCCACGTGGTCCACGTCCTCGGGGTGGAACGCAGGACGCTTGGGCCAGAAGACCCACCGCGCCCTTGTGCCGCCGAGAAGCAGGAGCGCGGGTAGGAACGTGAGTGCGGCGACGAGGGCGAAGCCGATCCCGATCGCCGCGACGGGCCCAAGCGATTGGTTCGACGAGAGGCGGGAGAAGAGCAGGATCAGCAGGCAGAGGATAACCGTGACCGCCGACGCGGTGATCGGAGGCAGGGAGCGGCGCCACGCGCGTTTCATGGCCGAATAGGGGCTCTCGAAGCGCCGGAGTTCCTCGCGGTAACGCGCGACGAGGAGGAGCGAGTAGTCGGTCGTCGCCCCCACGACGAGGATCGACATGATCCCCTGGCTCTGCCCGTTGAATTCGATCACTCCCGCCCTGGCGAGCGCGTACACGCCCAGGCCCGCCCCGGTGAGGGCAAGGCCCGCGCTCGCGAGGACCATGAACGG
>CAZTJX010000071.1:0-8392 GCA_964613755.1 uncultured Demequinaceae bacterium
CACGACCATCTGCAGGTCAAAGCGGTCGGCAAACCGCCACATGATCTGCCGCACGTCGTCCCCAGGCAGCGTGCGTAGCGTGTCGAGTTCCTGCTTCTCCGTCGTCGCGCTCATCTCGGGGTACAACCTCCGTTCGGGGGTGGTCAAGGCGCCCGCGCTTCCGTCCGCACCGATCCTTGACGCACCGAAAGAGTAGCAGGCCGAGCCAACCAGTCGCGTGAGCCGTAAGGCCGGGTCGGGAAGGCCGTGCGCACGCGTGGGAAGCGTCCCCGAGCGAGCGTTTCCCCGGCTCAGAGCGGGTGCGCGCGCCACGTAAATCGCGAACCGCAGGCCTCCCGATCCGTCGTGAGTCCCCGCACCGCGGACCCCCGGTTCGAGTCTAGGAACTCGGCGAAGGTTCTGGCGCGGGAGCGATTCCCGGGTAGAGCGACAGTTCCTCGCCGTAGCCGTAGCTCGCCGACTCGCCTGCCAGTTCCTGCCCGACGGCGAGGGCGACGGTGAAGTGGCCGAAGTAGTTCATCGCCTCCGTCACCGTCGTGACATTGCCGCGAAGCAGCGCCGACGAGCGGATCGCCGTGGGGACGTCCACCGACATCGCGATGCCAGAGGCGACGACGGTCCCCTCGTCGTAGGAGTCGAGGATTCCCGCAAGCTCGGCGATGGTCTCGCTCTGCGCCGCGTGAAGATCCTCGTCCTCGGGCCCCACCCCCGTGACGATGAGGACGGCGTCGACGGATCCCGTGATGGTCCCCGAAAGGAAGTCGGCATCCTTGAGTAGATTCAGCAAGACCGTGGCGCGATCGGCCGCGGTCGTCGGGTCGGCAATATCGTTGGGACCCGCGGCCTCGTTGAGGTCCGTGGGGACGAGGGCCTGTGCGAGCGCGTGCGCGATCACCTTGTCGGGCGCAACCGTCGAATCGATCCCCACGACGTTATCCGCAATCTCCGCGGCGAACGCGGCCCTGAACGACGCCTGCTCGTCATCGAGCCACGCCTGCTCGATCGTGACGTTGGCCGTCACGGTCGCGCCCGCGGTGACGAGCCGGTCGCGCATTCCCGTCACATCGGCCTCGGCGGGCTCGAACACTCGCACGATCGCGACGTTCCGATCCTTGAGGGACTCGCCCAGCAGGACGGTCGAGGCCTGATCGACGAAGTCCCGGCCCACCTCCCCCTGCAACTGCTCGAACGCCGTCTCCTCCTTCGCGTCGGCGAGCGCCTGCCGGAGCTCCTCGGTCTCGTCCGTGAGGGATGAGATGAAAGCGGTCCGAAGCGGGCCCGATCCCAGGACAATGCCGATCGCGAGAGCAAGGAACGCGGTCACCAGGGATACCACGTGGTAGCGGAAATCGATCATGCCGTCGCTCCAAACCATGATGCGACGACCGGCCACACGTCGCGAAGCCAGGCCGCACCCCCGGGAGTGAGGGCGAGCGCATTTCCGAGCGCGAAAAGCGCCGCGAGGACAAGAGCCGTAAGCGTCCACGGCGAGTAGCGGTGCCGGTACAAACCCGCGACCGTGTTCGCGTCGGCGAGGCGCCCGCCAGCGACGAGCCTCGCGAGGAAGGTAGACGCCGCCTCTGGGCGACCCTCCTCGAGGTAGTCGCTGAGACCCGAGGCGACGCCCACCGTGACGATGAGCGAGGCTCCCGCGTTGTGGGCGAGAAGAATGGCGAGATCATCCGACGACACCGTGAGGTCGGAAATCACGTGATGGACATTCAGCGCGTCGAGCCTGTTCGCCCCGCCGTCGCCCGCGCCTGGCTCGTGGAGCACGACCTCCGCGCCCGAGGTGAGGACACCCTCGGACATCCCCTCGACGTTTCCGACGATGATGTTCGGCGGGTACGCGTCCTTCATGGCCTCATCCGCACCTGCGCCCACGGCGATGATGATCGGTCGGCGGTCCCTGAGGAACGGCCGGATACTGCGCAACTGCTGGGCGTGGCCGAAACCCGTGGAGAGGACGACGACCTGGCGTCCCTCGATCCTGGTCTCGACGGTGGGCAGGCCTGCTCCCTCGAGCAGGAGCGGGGCGTCACGGTCGACGGCGTCGAGCACGCTCGCGGCGAACGACGCCAGGTGTACGTTCGCGCCCTTGGCCGCGGCCTTCATAGCGTCCGACACATCGGGGAGCGACTGCCGCACTCCCGTGGCGATCACATCGGTACCCTGAAGAACCTCGGCTCCCTCGATTCGGACGCGATCTCCGTCGCGTACACCAAGGACGTCCGCGCCGAGTCCATCGACGAGCACGACGCCCGCGTCGAGAAGCACCTTCGCTCCGCCGGCGGGAAAGCGCCCGGAGATGGAAGTCGCCGCGTTGAGAACGGCGGCCGGCCGCGCGGCCGCGAGGACCTCCGCCGTCCGTTGATCGAGGTCCAGGACGTCGATGATCGCGACGTCGTCACGCTTGAGCCTCTGTGCCAGATGCATGGGGTGGGAGTCGAGACGAGCAACGCCCGACACGAAGCGCTGCGCCTTCTGCCTGTCTCGAGCTGTCCCAACGATCCGCTTCATGGCATTCATCCTGCCATGGCTAACCCGCGATAGCCGAGCCCTCGATGAGCTCCAGTGCGTGTGCGCGGGCCGTCGTGGAGTCCTCCTGGCCGCTCAGAAGCCGCGCGACCTCCTGAATCCGAGCCTCCCCTGTGACCTCGCCCACGGTCGCGGTCGTGACGAGCCCGGTGGTGTTCTTGCTGACGACGACGTGGTGATCGGCGAAGGCGGCGACCTGCGCCAGGTGCGTCACGACGAGGACCTGCTGTGATCGGGCGAGCTCCGCGAGTCGCCTCCCGACGTCGATGGCGGCGCGCCCGCCCACGCCCGCGTCGATCTCATCAAAGACGAAGGTATGGTCAGCGCTCACCACTCCTTGCGCCACCGAGACCTCGATCGCGAGCATGATGCGCGAAAGCTCGCCCCCTGACGCCGCGTCCGCGACGGGCCGGGCGGGCGCCCCCGGGTGGGCCGCGAGCGTCATCTCCACCTCGTCTGCGCCGAAGGGCCCCGGCTCGGCTTGCGTAACCACGACCCCGAAAGTCGCCTGGGGCATGGCGAGTTGCGCAAGTTCGGAGTTCACAGCTACGGCGAGGCGGCCGGCGGCCTCGGCGCGAGCCTCGCTCAGGCTGAGGGCAAGCCTCGCGATCTCGCCCTCAAGGCGCGAGACCTCGGCACGCCGCTCGTCGAGCCGCTCGTCCCACGAATCGTGGGCCGCGACGCGGTCCGCGGCCTCCGCGGCATACGCAAGAATCTCGTCGACGTTGCGTCCCAAGCGGCGCCCGAGGGCCGCCAGGTCGCTGCGACGAGCCAGGACGACGTCGAGTCGCGCGGGGTCGGCCTCCAGGGAGCCGAGGTACCTGCCAAGGTCGCTCGCGACATCCTCGAGCGCAAACCTTGCCGTCTCGATCGCGGCTACACCCGGGGCGAGGGTGGGGTCGTGCTTGGCCGAGTCCGCGAGGGCCTTCCGGGCCGCCTCGAGGTTCGCGGTCACCGTGGAAGGATCGTCGCCCGAAAGGATGCCTTGCGCCGTCGCCGCACCCCTGCGCACCTCCTCCGCGTTCTGTAGGACCTCCGACTCCGCCGCGAGAGCCTCGTCCTCCCCGGACTGCGGATCGACCGCCGCGATCGCCTCGATGTCGTCGCGCAGGTGGCGCACGGCGGTGCGCTCCGCGTCGGCCCCGCGCTGCATCTCGTCGAGTTCCGCACGGATCTCCGCCAACGTGGACCACGTGGCACGGTACTCGGCGAGCACGCCGAGGTGCGCCTCTCCTGCGAAACGATCGAGCGTCTCGCGCTGCTTGGCCGCGGACCTCAATCTCACCTGGTCGGCCTGGCCGTGGACCGTGATGAGCTCATCCGTACAATCGGCAAGGACGGCCTGCGGAATCTGCCTGCCGCCGACGACCGTTCTGCTGCGCGCGGTCGCGCCGAGGGTGCGCGCCACGGTAATCGTGCCGTCGTCGTTTCGGATGGCCCCCGCCTCCTCCAGGACGGCCGCAGCATCGCTCGCCGCAGGGACGTCAAGGATGGCCTCGGCGAGCGCGGCGTCCGCGTCGGTCCGCACGATCGCCGTGGGCGCCTTGCCCCCCGTCACGAGGGCGAGGCCGGTCAACACCATCGTCTTGCCCGCGCCGGTCTCCCCCGTCACGACGGTCAACCCCGGACCGAGAGTGAGCCTCGCGGACTCGATGACCCCAAGGTTCTCGATGGACAACTCGTGGAGCACGACTAGTCCTCCGCGGGGCCGAAGTCGAGGTCCCTGCGCCACCCCTTGGTGGGCAACGAGAACTTGGTGGTGAGCCGATGAGTGAACGTCTCGCTGTCCAGGCGCGCGAGTTTCACGGTGTGCTCTGAGCGCCGGAAGAGTATCCGTGATTCGAGCGGGACATCAATGAACCGCGCCCCGTCGCACACGACGGTTCCCGGCGTGGACGATGTGGGTGCGACAAGGACGCCGAAGGTCGAGTCGGGGCCGACGACGAGGGGACGGGAGAAGAGGGCGTGGGCCGCGAGCGGGACGAAGAGGAGCGCATCGACATTGGGCCAGATGACGGGGCCTCCCGCAGAGAAGGCGTGCGCCGTGGAGCCGGTGGCGGTCGCGACGATCACGCCGTCGCAGCCGAACGCCGACAAGGGGCTCCCGTCCACCTCGACCTCAACCTCGAGGGTCCGGTGGGGTACGACCCGCTCGACCGCGGCCTCGTTGAGCGCCCATGCGTCCTGGGTCGTCCCATCGGGGAACGTCACCGTCAGTTCGAGCTTCCTGCGCTCCTCGATCGTGTACGAGCGATGAGCGAGGGCTTCGGCGGCCACCTTGACATCGTCGCCCTCGGCCTCCGCGAGAAAACCCACTCGCCCAAGGTTCACCCCGAGCAGAGGGATTTCGCCACCGTGGGTGACCTCGACGGCGTGGAGCATCGTCCCGTCGCCCCCAAGAACGAGGGCGGCCTCGACCGCGTCGCTCTCCCCGTGAACATATTCGGTCACGGGGTCGACGCCTAGGGCGGTGAGGGTGTCGAGCGCGATCTGGAGCGCGCCGCGCATCGTGCGGCGGTTCGGGTGCGCAACGACGAGGATGCGGCGGGTCATGCGCGTCCTTTCACCTCGCGAGCGATGGTCTGCGTGAGTGTCCGCTCGTCGAGCGGCTGGGCCTCGCCCCCAGCCTGCCACGTTCGGCGACCCCATACGAAGAATTCCACCGTGCCACGCGGGCCCGACATCACGCTCCGTGAGACATCGGCGATGCCCAGACCTGCCGACGTCATCGATCGCGCGACGGAGGTGACGGCATCGGCCATGTCGTCCGGGTCGCGCACGACCCCTCCGCGCCCGAGTCGGCTGGCGCCAACCTCGAACTGTGGCTTGACCATGAGCACCATGTCGCCATCGGGGTGAAGCCACGCCGCGAGCGGCTCGACGGCGAGAGTCAGGGAGATGAAGGAGAGGTCGGCCACGATGAGTTCGACGGCGACTCCCGCGGTGGGGGGCTCGAGACCCCGGACGTTTACGCCTTCTCGGGACGTGACTCGGAAATCGCTCGCGATGGCGGGCGCCATCTGTCCGTGGCCCACGTCGATGGCCAGCACGCTCGCCGCGCCACGCTCCAGGAGTACCTGGGTGAAGCCTCCCGTCGAGGCACCTGCGTCGAGGCACGCCCGCCCCTCGACCACAAGCCCCCGTGCGCCAAACGCGTCGAGCGCCCCGTTGAGCTTGTGGGCGCCGCGCGAGACATATGTGTCTGCCGTAGGCGCGAGGGTGATGTCAACGTCGTCCGTCAACTCACGGGACGAGCGACGCACAATGGTCCCACCAACCATGACGCTGCCCGCCGCGATGAGGGCTTGGGCGTGGGTGCGCGAACGGGCAATTCCGCGCGCCGCAAGGGCGCGGTCGAGCCGCATGCCGCGCGGTTAGGAGTCGTCGCGAAGGCGTTCGTCGAGGGCTTCCTGAACCTTGTCGAAGAACTCCGCCTGCTTCTCGGGGTCGTCGGGGAGCTCCGTCACCGCCTGCAGGGCATTCTCGACCTCGGGCGGGTAGGACACCTCGCCGAGCGCTTCACGATGCTTCTCGATCTCTCCCATGTCTTTCACCATAACCCGTCCTCGAGGCCTTCCTCAATGGATATTGTCACACCCCGGTCCGCGGCGTCCCATGCCGCTCCGCATCCCGCACGCAGGCGATCGAGTCCCCGCTCACCCGAGAACTCCAGGGTTCCGTTGGCCACGCGGGCCGCGGAGGTTCGCGCGTGCCACCAGCCATCACGGAACTCCGGCTCCGGGTGAGGCTGACCGACGGCCGCGATCGTCTCTCCGATGAACGACGGTCGCTCGCCGGGGTGGGCGCGCAGCGCGTCGAGCGCCCCGCTCACGCCCGTGAGGACGAGGAGGCCGGGCATGCCGGCCGCGCGGGCGCCTCCGAGGTCCGTATCGAGCCGATCCCCGACGACAAGGGGACGCACGGCCCCAACACGCTCGGCGGCCCGTACGTACATGGCGGGCTCCGGCTTGCCCGCGCTCTCGGGTTCGACGCCAGAGGCGGTGGCGACCACGCGCACGAGCGCACCGTTCCCCGGCGCGAATCCCCGCTCGTTGGGAAGGGTGAGATCCATGTTGGTGGCAAGGAAGTATGCCCCCTCGCGGACCGCGTAGGCGGCCTCGGCGAGCTGACGCCACCCGACGTCGGCGGACCAGCCTTGGACGACCGCTTCCGGGCCCTCCGTCGCGCTCTCGACGACCTTCATCCCCGCAGCCCCGACGGCCTCGCGCAGGCCCGCTCCCCCGACGACGAGAATCCTGGCGTCCGCGTCGAATCGGTCCGCGAGTATCGCCGCCGCCGCCTGGGCGGCCGTGAAGATTTCATCCGAGGCGGTGGGAATCCCGACTCTCGTCAGGTGGACGGCGACATCGTCCGCCGTCCGGCTTGAGTTGTTCGTGACGTAGACGAGACGCATGCCCGCGTCGCGGGCGGCGCCGAGCGCGGCCGGCGCGTCGGGAACGACGTCCGGACCCCGGTACGTGACGCCGTCGAGGTCAACGAGGGCAGCGTCGAACGCCTCATGGAGCGGAATGGAGCTTCCGAGGAGCGTGGCGGTCACGGTGAGGATTCCCCCTGGTCGTCGAGGGTGGGGGCAGCGGGTTCGGTAGCTGCGGCGTCGGAAGCCGCGGCGTCGGGGACTGCGGCGTCGGTGGCGTCAGCATTGTCCTCGGCGTCGAATACGACAATCTCGTCCTCATGCGCATCGTCCCACGACGGGAGCATCGCCTCGATCGCGTCGGCTTCGGCGTCGCGGCCCAGTGCCCGAAGGACGTCGATCTTGGCCTCCGCCACGCGCGCGGTCGTCTCGTCGGAGTCCGGCGCGACGCGCTGAAGTGTGTGAAGCGCGGCCGCCGCATCACCGAGGTCGAGGCGGGCTCCCGCGACGACGATCTCCATCTCCGCGAGGGGAGAACCCGTGAGTGTCGACGCCTCGGGGGACTTCGCCAGCGCGATGGCGCGCTCGGGTCGGCCCAGGCCACGCTCGCAGTCCGCCTCGATGGCGAGGTGATCGCAGGATCCCGAAAGCCTGCGTACCGTCCTCAACTCCCGGAGGGCGTCCGCGTAACGACCGGACGAGTACGCGGCGAGGGCGGCGGCTTCACGCACGACATCGACGCGTCCCGCCCGCGCGACCGCAACCATGGCGTGTCGATAGGCAAGCTCGGGGTCGTCCTCAAGGAGTAGCCCGACCATAATGAGGTGGCGTCCAACGTCCTCGGCATTCATCTTGCTCAGCGTGCGGAGACGCTGGCGGACCGCACGATCCAACTGAGAGAACTCGACGCCATCGGGAATGGGCAAATCCTCCGACTTCGGACGCTCGGCCTCGTCGCGGTCGGCGCGCAGGTGCCGGGCAGGGCGGGACTCCCCGTCGCGCCGGTTGCCCGTGGGCCTCTCGCTTCTCATGTCACTCCTCGCGCGAACCAGGGTCGCCGCTCTCGTCACCACACAAGCATGGACCAGAAACACCGATAGCCGCCCCGAAGGGCGGCTATCGCGAGAGAATGTCCGGCAGCGACCTACTCTCCCACACCCTCGCGAGTGCAGTACCATCGGCGCAGAAAGGCTTAGCTTCCGGGTTCGGAATGGGACCGGGCGTTTCCCTTTCGCCATGGCTGCCGAAACTCTATGGAGATATACCTTCGGTTTCCCGACCGTATCTCGGGAACCGCACAGTGGACGCGTAGCAAAGATTGATTAAGTCAAGTCATCGGCCTATTAGTACCGGTCAGCTTCGAGAGTCTTTAGTCCTCTCTTCCACATCCGGCCTATCAACCCGGTGGTCTGCCGGGGGCCTCTCGGGACGAATCCCATGGAAACCTCATCTTGAAACGAGCTTCCCGCTTAGATGCTT